>CAMLLI010000363.1 GCA_946480685.1 uncultured Flammeovirgaceae bacterium
GGTATAAGCTCATTGAGAAAGAACGAGAGCATTTAATTGCTACTAACAGGGAATTAAGAAGAGAACAAAAGAAATATGTGCACAAGAAGTTAGACGTTAAGGTATAAAGACAGGCATTATACGATATAAAAAACAAAACCCCGATCCTTAACAATCGGGGTTTTTCATTTAATCACTGATGCGGAGAGGGCGGGATTCGAACCCGCGATACCCTTTGGAGGTATACACACTTTCCAGGCGTGCTCCTTCAACCACTCGGACACCTCTCCTGGTTGAAACGGGGCACAAAGAAATTAAGAATTTAGGGGCTTTGCAAATTATGTTGTTAATTCTCCTGCCAGCGATAAGCCCACCAGTTCTTTGGTGCGCGTAGTGCCATACTCGCCCAGCAAAAGCATTAGCTTTGTAAGCGCTGCTTCCGTAGTCATATCAGCTCCCGAGATCACACCGATCTGCTGGAGTTTCTTGCTCGTTTCATAGCGTCCCTGCAGTACACGTCCGCCGGGGCACTGGGAAATGTTCACAATAATAATATCACGCTCGATCGCTTTCTTCAACTCTTCGATCAGCCATGGTGTTGTTGGCGCATTGCCTGAGCCGTACGTTTCCAGTATAACTGCCTTGAGGCCATTGGTATTCAGGATAGCCTGTACAACGCCCTGACTAATTCCGGGGAAGAGTTTGAGAATGGAAATGTTGTCGTCAAACTTGGCGCGCAGGCGTAGTTCATCTGCTCGTGGCGGAGTATTTATTACCGAAAAATTATAGTCAATCTTTACTCCTGCATACGCGAGTGGCGGATAATTACCAGAGTCAAAGGCATCGAAGCGAAGGCTTTCAACTTTCTTCGAACGATTGCCGCGAAGGAGCTCATAATCAAAGTAAATACATACTTCCTGTACTAAAGCAATACCATCTCTGCGGGCAGATGCTATATCCAGCGCTGTGATGAGATTTTCACGTGCATCAGAACGCGGCTCGCTGATCGGTAGCTGCGCACCGGTAAAAATGATAGGCTTGTTCAGTCCCTCGAGCATAAAGCTCAGTGCTGAAGCGGTATAGGCCATGGTATCGGTACCATGCAACACTACGAAACCGTCATTCTCCTGATAGCAATCGTGAATAATGGTTCCGATCACCTTCCAATGCTCCGGCTGAATGTTGGATGAATCGATCGGAGTTTCAAATGATACTACCGTGATCTCCAACTGAAGATTTTTAAGCGAAGGTAAATGCTCCAGTATCGAAGCAAAGTCAAAGGGTATCAGTACACCATCTTTATCGTACATCATACCAAAAGTTCCTCCGGTATAAATGATGAGTATACACGACCGTGGTTTTCCCGGCAAGGCGGTGTTAATACTGATTTTCTTTAAATTCATAGGGTGGTGGTTGTATATAGCTGTCTGGTTGTTTCTCAAATATGCAAGCGCATGTGTTTAGGATGCAAATAACGTAAGCGCGTTACGGGTAGTAACGGTCTTTATCTCATCCACCGATATCTTTTTAATGTCGGCCAGTTTATGTGCAATAAGCGGAATATAGGACGGCTCATTTCGCTTGCCTCTATAGGGTACAGGTGCCAGGTACGGACTATCGGTTTCCAATACGAGATGCTCCAGCGAAACTTCAGGCAGTACTTTGTCGAGGCCACCGTTCTTGAATGTAGCCACTCCTCCTATACCCAGTAAAAAGCCAAGCTTGGTAATGCGATGTGCCTGCGCGGCATTTCCCGAAAAGCAGTGAAAGATTCCTTTCAGTTTACCATCTGCCAGTTTTTCTACCAGTGCAATGGTTTCATCTATACTTTCGCGACAATGAATGATGATGGGCAGATTATACTGCTTCGCCCAGTTTACCTGGATCGTAAACGCTTCCTGCTGTTGCTCCCAGAACGTTTTATCCCAATACAAATCGGTACCGATCTCTCCTACGGCTGCAAACTTTCTTTTGGAAAGCCATTCTTCCACAAGGTATAGTTCGCGTTGAAAATCCTTCTTCACATAACACGGATGCAATCCCATGGTAGCAACACACATGGGTGAACGGCTCTCGAGCTCCAGCATGTTGTCGATAGAAGTATGATCGATGTTCGGCATGTAGATCCTGCGTACCGACTGCTTTTCACTTTCCGCGAGCATATCTGCACGGTCCGCAGCAAAATCATCAAGGTAAATATGAGCGTGTGTATCGATGAAGTAATCCATTCCTGATAATTGTATTCACGATCGGTGTTGACCGAAAGTCGCTTCAAAAATAAAAAGAATGGAACGATGTATTGACAGAAATAAGCGAACAATAACCAGAAAGAATTATGGGTGATGACAACGTGAATACAGAGTATATATACTCCGGATCACGACTAAGCAAATGCTGCCGTAATCCGGAGTAAACCGGAATGAAGGATCAAGAACGTCTCTGTCCTAAAACCATGATAACGATTCCGGCCACAATTAAAACTCCACCGGTTATTGGTGACCAGTATATGGGAGTTTTCTCTTCTTTGTTGATCTCGAGTGGCCCTACATCCACCACTTCTTTTTTCGTAACAAGATTAAAGCCTGTGAACACAGTCATCAGGATGCCGATTACCAGTACAACTACTCCTATAGCTTTCATGACGTTTATATTTTTGTTTTATACAGAGGCATTTTGCCAATGAATTACCGGGATTAAAGGAAAAAAAGTGCCTGCCGTATTTTCTTTCAAACCACGGGTAAACAACAAAAGAAAGCGATAAGTGGGTAGTTACTTCTACGTTTCAGATATCAACATGGTAGACATCACGGGTGTTTCGCTGAATGCCTTGTATGAAAAAACCGCCGGGCTGCGGTATCTCTTCCACCAAGTCGAAGTGGGTGCATGACTTGGGCAGTGCTGAAAAGACAAGCAGGAAACTATAGGTTCCCTTGTCCGGAATGAGTGTCCACAACGGAGCAAACGTAATGTTTTCGATATGTACCAGTTCGGAACGCGAGCCGGATGAGCGATCGATCAGGAACGTTGTCTTCCAGATACGAATCAACATGTCTTTAGTGGTATTCCGAAAGTAGCAATGCACATATACAAACGAATCTTCCAGAAATTCGGTAGCGATGGAAGACAATACTTCGGTATCAATCTTCGGCTTGGTTGCGGGCGGAAGTACCGCGGGTAATGTTTTTGAAAAACGGATGGCAGGTGATTTAGTCATAGCGCTCAATCGGAGCATCAAAAATTCTGATTCGGAAACAGATCGACAATAAACGATACTGACAAAGTTAACACGAGACGTTTACAAAATCAAAAGCGTTTACACCACCGGGAGTACTGGCTGTTTTTAAAATATGCTATTCCTTTTTCGCTTTTGCCTGCTGTCCGCTCAGCGCTCTTGCTTTCGCTTTCTCGGCGATCTCGAGTGCACGTTTAATACGACTATCAGAGTTTCTTACAGACGTTATATAGTATACGAGGCTTCGCTGATATCCCTGTGTAAATGTATTCCATACTTTCCGAGCTTCATCATCCTGCTCCAGCACGGCTTCCATTTCCTCGGGTATAACCAGCTTGTTAGGGTCTGTGAGTTGAAATACAACGGTAACCCTATCCCCTTCTTTTACGCGCGCTGCTCTTCGTAATATACTCCCGACTGAAAAATAACGACTGCCATCTTTTTTATACTGCACCGCCAGATCGAACGGAGCACCATTCAGCGTACCTGCTGTGCGAACGCGTCCTTCCGGAAGTTTCTTCACAATCGCTTCCGGCAGAAATACTACCGTTGCCTTCATGGTTCCGTGAATGGTTTCAAGTGTAGCTGTAAACTGGTAACGTTTATCTTTCATACAGGCATAAGTCGTTTACAAATTTAAAGTACACAGACGCTGCCAAAGTAGCAATGTTCATGATAATGTATAAATTGCGGCAGACTTAACCACAGTTATACTACATGAACAAACTGGTTATTGGAAGTTTCAAAGAGTTTGAACAATACGTTGGTAAAGAACTCGGTACTTCAGAGTATTTGCAGATAAGCCAGGAGCGCATCAACAAGTTTGCTGATGCTACATTGGATCATCAGTGGATACATACCAACCCGGAGCGCGCGGCCTCTGAGAGCCCGTTTAAAAAAACAATCGCGCACGGCTACCTGGCACTTTCCGTAATACCGTATCTCTGGGAACAGATTGCCGAGATCAACAACATCAAAATGCTGATCAACTATGGCATTGAAAAACTAAAATTCAATCAGCCAGTTTTAGTAGACGATGAAGTGCGACTAAAGGTAACGCTGGAGTCGCTCACCGACCTGCGCGGTATTACCAAGGCTCAACTGCTTGCCGAACTCGAAATCAAGAACAACAAAAAACCTGCCTTTACAGCCACCATTATTTTCCTCTACCACTTTAAATAGTGCAGCCGTAACACCTGCCTGACCTCTATGCCTGTAACCTATATTATCATTGGTATTACTGTCCTCATCAGCTTTGCTGCCTATAGCAACAACAACCTGATGCGACAGTTCATGATGAATCCCTATATGATCAGTAACCGGCAACAGTACTACCGGTTCATTACATCCGGATTTATTCATGCCGATCATGTACACTTGTTCTTCAACATGTTTTCGCTATACTTCTTTGGTACCACCATTGAATATATCTTTGGTATTGTCTTCGAATCGGCAGGCACCTTGTATTTTATTGCCTTGTATATCCTCGGCATCATCGTCTCCGATATACCTTCCTACATGAAGCACCGGAACAACCCTGGCTATAACGCGCTCGGTGCATCCGGAGGTGTAGCGTCTGTTATCTTTGCCTCCATTATCTTTCAACCGCTCGCAGACATCTATATATACTTTATACCCATCCCTGGATTTATACTGGGTATAGCTTATATCTTCTTCTCGTGGTATCAGGGCAAAAAGGCGAATGACAACGTCAACCATGATGCTCACCTTTATGGAGCTGTGTTCGGAGTAGTGTTCTGTGCTGTGCTCTATCCGCAATCTTTACCTCAATTTGTCGAACAAATAAAAAACTGGGAAGTATTAAATAAATTCCTTTGAGATTTATTCTGTAGCGTTCTCGTCTATATTCAGGTCTTTATTTTCCTGGATGATGAAATTCATTTCACGTTGCACCGAGCGATACGCAATGCGTGTTTCGAGGATGAAAAGTATAGTGCTATAGAACAATACGGATATACCGATCATGCCCAGTACAGCCGGAATCCAGATATAGTTTATCTGCGTAACTTCGATAATACCAATCGACATACTTGTTGCTACAAACAATGCCAGGGCGACACATATAGCACTGATCGCGCGTTGTAAAAGCCAGGAGCGTTTGGTAGCCGAAACAATCTGCTTGGACAAAAGTTCTTTCCGTGCCTTTGAATAGGTTGCCATAGTCTTGGCATTGGATATTAAATCAGATATAG
>CAMLLI010000364.1 GCA_946480685.1 uncultured Flammeovirgaceae bacterium
ACTATCACGTTCGTCAGGAGAAAGGTATACGTTTCTCGAATGCTACAGCCTTTATGGCGCAGGATCGTGAGACCGTTGATGAAGCATGGCCAGGAGATATAGTAGGTCTGTATGATACCGGTAACCTGAAGATAGGCGATACGCTTACAGAAGGAGAGAAGATGATGTATACCGGTATACCAAGTTTCTCGCCTGAGATTTTTAAAGAGGTGATCAACATGGATGCTATGAAGACGAAGCAGCTTGAGAAAGGTTTGCTTCAGTTGATGGAAGAAGGTGTGGCGCAGTTGTTCACCTACGAGATCGGTAAGAAAAAAGCAGTTGGGGTTGTAGGTGCGCTGCAGTTTGAAGTAATTCAGTTCCGTCTTAAGAATGAATATGGTGCATCATGTCAGTTCGTGCCGCAGAATATATACAAGGCATGCTGGATAAGCAGTAAAGATCCTCAGAAGCTTGCTGAGTTCATCGATTCAAAACAACGCCATATAGCCCGCGATAAAGATGATAAACTTGTGTTTATGGCAGAGTCGCGAGCATGGTTGAAGATGGTGCAGGATAACTTCCCGGATATAGAGTTTCATTTTACTTCTGAGTTTTAATCAGAAGATAAAAATATCTTTCAGATCAAATTTCAGATTGACAAGAACGGAGGAGGAAACTTCTCCTTCTTTTACAAGGTATAAATGCGGTACATCGGCATCGGGCTGATCGTGTTTATATACTTCGAGTGTATGATTGGCAGGGTCAACGATCCAGTATTCACGCACACCAATCTGCTGATATACTTTCTTCTTCCGGTTACGATCGGTAAAAACGTTGGATGGAGAAATGATCTCAACGATTAGATCCGGAACTCCTTCAATACCACGGTTGGTAATAATGTTTCTTTTTTCTGCGGGGATAAATACCAGGTCTGGTTGAAATACATTTTTGTGATCGATGTAAAGATCAATAGGTGCGAAGAATACTTTACTGTTTGATTTCGCTGACTCTTTTTCAAGGATCATGAAAAGCTTACCAGTTACATTCTGGTGAAAAGGCGTAGGCGCGGGTGATATAATGAGTTCTCCATTAATTAACTCACAAGGGGTATTCGATTCTTCCAACTTCAGAAAGTCGTCAACAGTCCATTCCTTGCTGCGATCAATCATTAATGTTTTCATATCTGTTGAAAAATCTTTTATAAATATACCAACTTTTCCAGATGTTTGGATTTTGATTCTTGTCCATGACAAAGACGCAACCTTTCACCGTACTCTTTGAAGATAACCATTTGCTGGTTGTCAATAAATCCAGTGGCGTGCTGGTGCAGGGTGATGCTACCGGAGATATACCGTTGGTGGAATTGTGTAAAGAGTATATTAAAGCAAAGTATGATAAACCCGGAGCTGTGTTTTTGGGTGTAGTACACAGACTCGATCGTCCGGTGAGTGGTGTTGTAGTACTGGCACGTACATCAAAGTCGCTGGAGCGGATGAATGCTTTGTTCCGCGAAAAAGAAACAACCAAAACATACTGGGCTATTGTAGGGAGCAAGCCTCCGAAGAGTGAAGACACACTCGTGCACTGGCTTTTAAAAGACGAGAAGAAGAACAAGACTACTGCATACAGGAAAGAAACAACGGGTGCCCTACGCTCTGAGCTGAGTTATAGAGTATTGGCTGCCGCTGAAGGCTGCTGGTTGTTACAAGTTAATCCCGTTACAGGTCGTCCGCACCAGATACGCGTGCAGCTCGCCAGTATAGGTTGTGTGATTAAAGGTGATTTAAAATATGGAGATGATACTCCAACCGACAATGGAAGTATTTATCTTCATGCCAAAAGACTTTCGTTTGTTCACCCGGTAAAGAAGGAGCAAGTGTTGTTTGAAGCACCGGTACCTTTCATGGGGTTGTGGAATAATTTCCCTGAAACCGAATAAAAATATGGCGAATACTTCGTGGATGGAGCGGCTCAAGCAACGATGGAAACTGGGAAGTATATCTCAGGTTGTTGTCGTGTTGATTGTGTTTGCCTGTACCGGCTTCACCGTTTTGTTCATTAAAAAACCAATTCTCAGGTTTCTTGCCGGAGAAAATGGCGATACAGCGTTTGCTTCCGTATTATACTATATATTTATTCTGCCCCTATATAATGTCATTTTGTTAGGGTATGGTTTCCTTTTAGGGCAGTTCACTTTTTTTTGGGAATTCGAAAAGCGCTCCGTTGGCAGGATTATTTCTGCTTTTCGAAAGACGAAAAAGTAGTGGTTTATGAAACATATTTTATTGCTGGTAGCGGCTATTTTAATAGTCACGGCATGCTCATCTCCAAGGTATACCTATAATTTTGATTACTACGACTATAACAGCGGCCGCAAGCATCATCATGCGAAATCTGCACCATCAAAAACTGAAAACGAAGAACATCCGCTTACACTTGAAGAACGCACCCTCGTAGCCAGCGCTGCTCCTATTGTTTTAACAGAAGAAGATATAGCAGCAGATAAAGCAGCCGCCAAACCCGCTAAAGTATCAAAACCATCGAAGGCTGCTCTTGCTGAAACAAAAAAAGCAGAAGCAGCCGCGAAAGAAAATGCAGCATTACTTGCCAAGCGATATAAAGAACTTTCAAAATCACAACGTAAAGAATTTAAAGCTGAGTTGAAGAAGCAATTCAAACGCTATATGAAAGCCAAACGCACGGGTGATACAATAGCGGCAAATAATGCTACGAGCAATATGGACCAGGATTTAAAGATGGCCATTATATTCGGTGCCGTAGGACTAACATTAACATTGTTCGGGGGTATAAATGAAGCCTTCTGGATATTAGGTGTAATAGCAATCGTAGTTGGCGTTGTGTTTCTTGTCAAATGGTTGGTACGTCAGTAGAGATATAGCGTACAGATATACCATAAAATAAGAAACCCTGAAGTTGTCTCTTCAGGGTTCTCTGTTTTATACTCGGAATGTTTTAAAGCTCAGGCTGCTATACCATCTGCCAGCAGAATTACTTTATTCTTCAGCACTTCCACTACGCCTCCGGTAACTGCTATCTGATGAGATCCATCTTTACCTTTATACTCAACGATACCTTCTTTCAGCAAGCTGATAAGTGGTGCGTGATGATCCATTACCTGAAAGGAACCATCTGCTCCCGGAAAGGTGGCTATCGTTACATCGCCTTCAAATACTTTTTTCTCCGGAGTTAATATTTCAAGATGCATGATCTTTTGATTGTAAGATTGAAAGATTAGAAATTGAAAGATTAAAAGACAGGTATCTAATATTCCAATCTTTCAATCTTCCAATTTTTCAATTTTAATTCTAGCCTTTTGCTTCAGCCAACATCTTCTCACCTTTTTCAACGGCTTGTTCGATGCTACCAACAAGGTTGAAGGCCATTTCAGGCAGGTGATCGTATTGACCATCCATAATTGCGTTGAAGCCTTTGATAGTATCTTTGATATCCACCAACACACCTTTAAGACCTGTAAACGCTTCGGCCACGTGGAATGGTTGTGAAAGGAAACGTTGTACGCGTCTTGCGCGGTGTACTACCTGCTTATCTTCATCGGACAATTCATCCATACCGAGGATGGCGATGATGTCTTGTAATTCTTTATAGCGCTGCAGAATGTTCTTCACACGCTGAGCACAGTTATAGTGTTCTTCACCAACGATCTCCGGACGGAGGATACGTGATGTAGAATCCAACGGATCAACCGCAGGGTATATACCAAGCTCAGAAATTTTACGGCTCAATACGGTTGTTGCATCCAAGTGAGCGAAGGTTGTAGCAGGGGCAGGGTCAGTCAAGTCATCGGCAGGTACATATACCGCCTGTACCGATGTAATCGAACCATTTTTAGTTGAAGTGATACGCTCTTGCATCGCACCCATTTCCGTAGCAAGTGTAGGTTGATAACCCACGGCTGAAGGCATACGACCTAAAAGAGCCGATACTTCAGAACCTGCCTGTGTGAAACGGAAGATGTTATCTACGAAGAAGAGAATGTCGCGGCCTTTTCCTTTGCCATCACCATCGCGGAAATATTCTGCAACGGTAAGACCAGATAACGCCACACGAGCACGTGCTCCAGGAGGTTCGTTCATCTGTCCGAATACGAAGGTCGCTTTAGAATCAGCAAGTTTCTGATCATCTACTTTGGAAAGATCCCAACCACCGGCATGCAATGACTTGAGGAACTCATCACCATAGTTAACGATACCTGCTTCGATCATCTCGCGAAGAAGGTCATTACCTTCACGAGTTCTTTCACCAACACCGGCAAACACAGAAAGACCAGAATATGCTTTCGCGATGTTGTTGATCAATTCCTGGATCAATACGGTTTTACCTACACCGGCACCACCGAACAGACCAATCTTACCACCTTTTGCATAAGGCTCGATAAGGTCGATAACTTTTATACCTGTAAAAAGAACTTCAGTTGAAGTTGAAAGATCTTCGAAAAGAGGAGCCGGGCGGTGGATAGGAAGTGACTGGTCGCCTTTAGGTTGTTTAATACCGTCAATAGCCTCACCCACAACATTGAAAAGACGTCCTTTGATATCGTCACCGATAGGCATTTTAATAGGTGAACCTGTGTCGGTTACTTTCATGCCTCTTACGAGACCTTCCGTTCCTTCCATTGAAATGGTACGAACGCGGTCCTCGCCAAGGTGTTGCTGGCATTCCAGGATAACCTTGGTGCCGTCAGCTTTTGTTACTTCCAAAGAATCGAGGATGTTTGGTAACTTCGCTCCTTCGCCATCAAAGGCTACGTCTACAACAGGGCCGATTACCTGGGTGATCTTTCCAATATTTGCCATTAGTTAGTTATTTATTAAGTCAGGGTTCTGAAATTGACCGCAAAAGTAGGTAGTTACGAACGAAGTGCAAAGGGCTGTGAATTAATTATTCAGCCTATTTATAAAGGACTTTGCGGTGTGTGTTTTACCGGTTGGAACGAATTACTTTTTTCAGGCTGCATTCAGGATAATTCTGAACGTTGTGCCCTGATTTTCTTCCGAAGATTTTACGAAAATTTTGCCGTTGTGGTAGGTTTCGATAATTCGTTTGGCAAGCGTGAGCCCTAAACCCCAGCCGCGTTTCTTGGTTGTGAAGCCCGCCCGGAAAACAGAATCTATTTTTGACCGCGGAATTCCTTTGCCGGTATCCGAAACATCGATAAATACTTTGCCTTCATTGCCTCGCAGAATCTTTATTGCAATGGTGCCGGTATTGCTCATCGCATCTACAGAGTTTTTACTGAGATTCTCAATTACCCACTCGAAGAGCGGTGCGTGAACATTAACGAAAATTGTTTCCGATAGCGTAAAGACCTCTATCCGTATTTTAGATGATACTCTCGGACGAAGGTAGTTCACTACGTTATTGATCAGCGTTACAACGTTCTCTCTTTTTAAT
>CAMLLI010000365.1 GCA_946480685.1 uncultured Flammeovirgaceae bacterium
TCGTGTATGGAGTAATAAGGAGCGAGTATATTTCGAATGCATTGACGGATCTCTGCATTGTCTTCCACCAGTAATATATGGTGCAGATGGTTTTGCTTTTGCTTGCCACTCGTCTCCGTGTCGGTTGATGTTGCATCGGACGCAACCGGTATATAATTTTTTGAAATGATATCCTGAACGAAAGTGTGTGTTTCGGATAGCACCGGTTGGTCTATGGGCAATGTAATGACGAACCGGGTGAACCCGGATTGTCCTAAAGCTGCTTCGTGGCTTTCTACTGTAATCGTGCCACCGTGCAGATCAATTATACCTTTGGTAAGGGATAAACCTATACCGAAGCCGGACTCGCGTGTACCCGCATGTTCCACCTGGAAGAACCGGTTGAATATTTTAGGAAGATCAGCCTGGCTGATACCAATGCCATTGTCTTCGAGTATGATCTTTACAAAAGATTTTTTATCCGATGAAGGGGCATGCTCGGGTGTAATGTTGATCGACACTTTACCACCACCCGGTGTGAACTTAAACGCGTTATACAGCAGGTTGCAAAATACTTTTTCAAGTTCATCGCGATCGAAGTTCAGGTATATAGATTCCGAAGGAGCATTCAACTCCAGTTGTATATCGCGGCTGCGTGCGTATTCTGAAAATGAAAATACAGTCTGTTCAAGTAATGAGACAATGTTGCCGTATACCGGCCGGAGTTTCAAGGTACCTGATTCCTGTTTTTGAAAATCGAGTAACTGGTTGATAAGACGCACCAGCCGGTTGGTATTGGATTTCACAATGTGAAGTTGCTTCTGTACGAAGGAATCGTTCGGGTAACGTTCCAGCGTTAATTCCAGCGGACTTACAATCAGCGTGAGCGGTGTGCGGATCTCATGCGCAATGTTGGTAAAGAAATTCAGTTTGGCTTTGTGCAGTTTCTCCTGTTGTTCTTTTTCCATCTGTTCGATCTTCAGATCGTGGGTAAGCTTCCAGCGCATTTTGTTAAAACGAAGTAACGCATATACCAGCAGCAGGATAATAACAACGTAGATGCTATACGCCCACCAGGTTTTCCAGAGCGGTGGCAGCACCGTAATAGCCAGTCGTATAGGTTCCGTATTCCATACGCCATCGTTGTTCGATCCCTTTGCCAGCAAAGTATAATGCCCCGGGCGCAGGTTCATATAGGTGGCAACCGGTTCGCTTACATAATTCCAGTGTTCTTCAAAGCCTTCGAGTTTATAGGCATACTTGTTTTTGCCGGGATGTATAAAATTCAGCGAAGCAAACTCGATCGAGAATATATTCTGCGCATACTTGAATTCCAGCGAAGATGTATGAGAGAGATTTTGATGCAGGATACCATCACCCGTAGAGTCAATCGTAACTTCTTTATTAAAGAGTTTCAGCCGCGTAAACGTAAGGGCAGGGGACGTTGCATTTTGCTGAACACTATCGGGGTGAAATTTCACGATACCGTTATAGCCGCCAAAGTACATGAACCCGTTTTTGTCCTTATGAAAAGAGTTGAAGTTGAATTCACTGCAGATGAGTCCGTCATTCTTGTTATAGTTTTTAAACGTAAATGTAGTCGTGTCCAGGCGCGATAATCCGTTTTCAGTGCTGATCCATAAGAAGCCTTTTGCATCCTCAAGTATACCGCTGATTGAATTACCGGCAAGTCCATTTTCAGTTGTGAATGTCCGGAATGTATTGCTGTTATTATCTTTTAGTTTGAGACCGCTATCACGGGTTCCGGTCCACAGGCGTTTCTGTTTATCTTCATATATACACAAGGCATACATGTTGTTTTGATTATTCGCGTTCACATAACGTATAAATGTATCTTTACCCTTTGGTTTTTTATTGAGGCCTGAAACTGTCCCAACCCACAGGTTGTTCCCGGAATCTTCATATATATACGTGATGCCATCGGAGCTTAGTGACGTTGGATCATTGGTGCGATAGGTAAAGCGCTCGAACGTATTGGTTGTCTTGTCAAGTTTACACAATCCACCGCGATAGGTTCCGATCCATATATTTCCGTTGGAGTCTTTAGCAAGATCATACACGCGATCATCGGGGAGCGAGGATGGATCATTGGCATCATGAAAATAACGCTGGATGGTTTTGTGTTTAAAATCGTAATAGTTCAAGCCGTTGATTGTACCGATCCATAATCCTTTGTCATCATCCTGCAATAAACATTTGATTTTATTATGGCTGATCGTATTAACATCATCAGGCTGATGCTTCAATTGCAGTATCGTTTTGCCCTGTGCATCCCGGCAGAACAAACCGTTTCCATCCGTGCCGATCCAAAGGTTGTTATGATGATCGGTTATCATAGCCCCGGCAATTTTATAGATCTTCCGGTTTTGTTGATCCGTAACATTGATCTTGTCAAACTGTCGCGACAACGGACTATAGTAATTTACACCACCATAAAATGTACCGATCCAATAGGTACCGGCACGATCGCGGAATACCGAACGCACCGAGTTATCGCTTAACGAAAGATTATCGTCCGGATCATTTTTATAGAAGTGAAAAGTCTTTCCGGAGAGATCGTACAAATACATTCCTTCCAGCGTACCGATCCACAGCGTGTGGCCATGCCGTTGTAAAACGCGTACTGTTTCAATAGACCTTCCGTCATGGTTATAAAAGTTGAAGGGTGTAATTCTGCCGGTTTTCGGATCAAGCATTTTTATACCGTTTTGCTCCGTGGCGATGAGTATATTTCCCCGGTCATCTTCGAGGACACCATTAACCCAGCTCTTTCCTTGTATATGTGTGGAATGCAATGGGTAGTTTACAAAAGTATATTTCCCATCCGGCGATTCCATTAATTTGCTTACACCTTTGGTCGTACCAACCCAGAGATTGCCCTGGCGGTCGGTATGGAGCGCACGAATTTCGTTGTCCAATAAACTGTTCTCATTCGCATCATCGTGGCGGAAGTGGACAAAACGAAGCGGTTCTCTGGAAATTACTTTGGCAAGTCCACCGTGTGTGCCGATCCAGATCGTACCATTCTTCGCTTCAAGAATAGCTGCTATATGGTTGTTGTGAAGACCTTCATCCGAATCCGGGTTAAGTTTGCTGCGTGTGAAGTTGTCGCGGTCCGCATGGTATAAATTAATACCCTCGTTCGTGCCCACCCACAATTGTCGTTTGCTGTCCACCAGTAAGCAATGAACACTGTTGCTGGAAAGACTGCGCACGTTGTTCGCTTCATTGCGATACGTCTTGATCGTTCGCGAGTCATATCGGTTGAGTCCATCGCGTGTCCCAAACCACATAAATCCCTCTGCATCCTGCGTGATGGAGAACACCGTGCTTTGTGAAAGCCCTTCTTCAACGCTGAGATGATCAAACGTGAATTTACCGGCGGTCTGCGCATACACGGAAGATGTGCAGGCGATAAGTATTGAAAATATGAAGACGATTTTGAGATGCGTTCTTTTTCCTGTGAACATAAACGGTCTGGTGGTGTAGCAACCTAAATTATGAACATTTGCTTTTAAAAGGAAGCACTCTTGTCAGGGAGGTGATTAAAGCTTTCGTCAGAGTATATAAATGCAGGTTGCGAACGGATTTTGCACCTTATTGAGCAATCCGTACACCTTTTTTCACCATGTTAAATTTTTTTTGCGTGTGCATAAACGAAGTGAATGCTGGCACCGGGAGGAGTATTGATGTATTACTGAACGGTTTCTTTACCTCAACGAATGGTTTGAATACCTGCCGGTTCAAATAAGCACTGCATCTTGTATGCGTTTAATCACACCGTTAGAAGTCCATGAAAACTGATGAAGAAAGGCGGATACGCCACGTGAGAATCATTGAAAGCATCATGATGTTTTTGCTTGTAACCATGCTGATGGTATTGCTGGTGATCACGCTGTGAAATGATAGAAGTGTTTAGAAATGCAAGTATGATAAAGAAGTTTGTAGTCCATAGTATAATAATCGCATTGACCGTTGTTTTTGCTCATGCACAAGGACAACGAACCCGTTTGACCAACGAATGGAAATTTTTCAAGGGTGACCTCGGGGGTATATGGGAAGCAGTGCGCACCGCAGGCGAAGGTGCCCCGGAAAGTGTTCCCAGCTGGCAGGATGTTACGTTGCCGCACTGTTTCAATGCTGAAGATGCAGTCGATCCGGATGTACACTATTACCAGGGCGCAGGTTGGTATCGGACATTGCTGCCGATCGCTAATCCGTATAGCAATGGACGTACGCTTTTGCATTTTGAAGGTGCCGCACAAAAAACGGAAGTATATATTTATACCACGAGAGTGGGATCGCATGTGGGTGGTTATGACGAATGGACGGTTGATTTAACCGATGCTATAAAAAACTTTCAGAAGAACGAAGCGTTGCAAAAACAGTTTGGAGGAAAGATACCACTGGTCATCCGCTGCGATAATTCCCGCGACCTTGAGATGATTCCTTCGAATCTCTCGGACTTCAATGTTTACGGGGGAATAACGCGTTACCTGAACCTGCTATATATACCGGCTGCATCCGTGGATAACATTGCCATAGAATCGCAGGTAACGGAAAAAGGTATAGCATCGCTGCAGGTAAGGACTGCGTTGCGGAATCACATTCAAACCAACGCCACGCTGGATATACAATTGATTTCTCCGGCCGGTAAAGTAATGGAACAACATCGTGCATCGCTTTCAGCGAACGATTCTCTGTATACCTGGAATGTCTCATTAAAAAAGCCGCAACTATGGTCGCCCGCACAACCCTACCTCTATACGGTGGAAGCGAAACTCACGTCTCCGGCAGGTATACATGTCTATCGTGAGAAAACCGGTATTCGCAGTTTTACCTTTGAAGACCACGGACCCTTTCTGCTCAACGGCAAGCGCCTGCTGTTGCGCGGAACGCATCGTCATGAAGACCATGCAGGAGTCGCTGCCGCGATGACCGAAGCGATGATACGCAAGGAAATGATGATGATGAAAGCCATGGGCGTGAACTTTATTCGGTTGGGACATTACCAGCAATCACGTATTGTATTGAACCTGTGTGATAGTCTCGGTATACTGGTATGGGAAGAAATACCATGGTGTCGCGGGGGGCTTGGTGGCGAAGTATATAAAGCGCAAGCGCGCAGAATGCTGAGTAATATGATCCGTCAGCACTATAATCATCCTTCTGTTATACTCTGGGGACTGGGCAATGAAAACGACTGGCCCGGAGATTTTCCTGAATTTGATAAGGTGAAGATCCGTGCATTTATGAAAGAGCTGAATGATATCGCGCATGCTATAGATCCGTCACGCAAAACAGCTATTCGCCGGTGCGACTTTTGTAAAGATATCGTTGATGTATATTCTCCTTCCATCTGGGCCGGCTGGTATCGGGGCCGCTATACCGAATATAAAGAAGT
>CAMLLI010000366.1 GCA_946480685.1 uncultured Flammeovirgaceae bacterium
AAACTTCAAACTATGAAACGATTTGTTTTACTAACAATCACACTATGTTTGTTATCCCTTGGTGTATATGCACAGAAAACAGTATATATACCGACCCAGTTTAGCTCCGCACCATGGAACCAATGGTCATGGGATAAAACATATCAGTCAACCAACTTTGTTATTTTCTGGGGAAATGTAGTCGGTACCAACCCGGCAACCTATTCCAATCCTGATCTTCGTTTTGATCCGGCACAACTCGCAGGCTATCTCGAAGCAAGTTTCACCAAGTTTGTTAACGAAATAGGTTTCGTGCCCAACACCGGTAAATTAGGTACCTATAAAATTATAGTGGTGATGAACGACACCTATACCGGCAGTGGTGGACCTACCGGCTGGGCCTTCGGTGGTTCGTATGACAATATGATAGGGGCAATGTGGGTACATCCCGGAGCAACCCGCGATCCGTATGTGTTGAGTCATGAATTCGCGCACTCCCTGCAAGGACAAAACAATATACAGCAAAATCCCAACGGAGGATTTGTAAACTACGAACCCGGTGGCTGGTTCTGGGAATGTCACGCAAACTATATGCGATGTGTGGAGTTCCCAACGTTCGCGAGCGAAGATTTACCCCGCTGGTTAATGACACGCCATTTTCACGTAGCGTCTACACGCCACCACTATAGCACGTTTAAATGGTTAATGAACATCCAGCAAAATTATGGAGGCTATAACACCGTCAATCGCTTGTGGCGTGAATCCATCGCCAACGAAACAGCAACGGAAGCGTGGAGGCGCATCAGCGGCTGGACACAGGCACAGCTCTGCGATAATATGTACGACTATGCCAAACGTGAAGTAAATTACGATTACCCGGCACAGGGATTTGGCGCTGATATTCGGGCACAGGTAAATATATACAAGACACAGGCCTCCGAGAACTGGTGGTTGTGGCGTGAGTATACTATTCTCGATCAGGTTAATGCAAGCAACGGGCGCTATATTGTGCCGCGCTATATGGCACCGCAGGATTATGGTATGAACATTATTCCGCTTTACCCGAATTGCGCTTCCAATGCCGTACATATTAAATTTAAAGGGCACACCGAAGTAAATGCACAAGCCGGTTGGCGCTGGGGTTTTGTTGAAGTTACCGCAGGAGGTACACCCATCTATAGTCCTATGCAAAGTGCATCTACAGGTGAAGCCACCTATACGCTCACAGCCGGAACATCAAAATTATACCTCGTTGTTATGGGTGCACCAACCGCGAAGCACGATTATGTGTGGGAACCGGGCTTTCCAAAGATACACCGCTATCCGTATGAAGTTCGTATTGAGAATGCTGTACCCGAAGGCTATCAAAGTAATTTCCGGGCCGATTTAAAAGCGTTGTTTCCGGGAAGCGCACACAGTAATGGTGGAGGCTGGGTGGCCAGTACCGCTACCGTTGCGTCATCGGTATATGTTGGTCCGAAGGCAGTTGTATTGGGAAGCTCCAATCTGTCCGGCAGTGTTCGCGTAGAAGGTACGGCACGTCTTCAGAATGTTACCGCCAGTGGCAGTGCTAAATTTGCAGGTAACTGCAATGTGAACGGAGGCAGCTATACCAACACCGCGCAGGTGCTTGATGGCGCAATATTATTCAACAGTAATCTTTCCGGTAACGCAACGTTCAAGGATGTTGCATGGGCCTGGGGATCAACGTATGGTAATGGTGTTGTCGTGGGAGGGGATGCCGAGATTGGAAGCTGCTCAACGGCAGGAGTATATTTGCAAACACCACACAACAACAACGGCCGTACTGCGTGTGACGGACAAGGCGCATCGCACGCATCCAATATAGATATCAATGCAAGCTATACCAATTTCACAGATGCAGAAATGAGTTGGACAGCCATTGGCTGCAGCAGCTGTACACCAACAACCATTACTCCGTATACGCAAATTGGCAGTGGCGCCTGGACTCAAACTTCCTCAGCTACCGTCAACGCAGGGGCTACCGTAAAGTTTGGTCCGGCACCCAACACGGGCGGGTCATGGAGTTGGACAGGTCCGAATGGTTATACTGCATCCACGCGTGAAATCACGATCAGCAATGTACAGTCTAATCTTACCGGTACATATATAGCACGCCACACCAATGCATGTGGCGCACAGACTACACAGAATTTTACGCTGGCACTTGGTAACAGCACGTCAACCAATATAGCACCGCTTGCAACGCGCTCTACATCGTACGTGTCTCCGTGGGAAACACTGGCCGCTGTGAACGATGGTTTTGTGCCGGCAAATTCGAATGATAAGTCGCATGGTGCTTATGGTAACTGGAACAATCCGAATTCGATACAATGGGTACAGTATGATTGGACGCAGAACTATACGGTGACTTCGGCAGAGGTATATTGGTTCAACGATGGAGGCGGAGTATTGACACCGACAACGGCATACCTGGAATACTGGAACGGTTCTGCGTGGATTAAACTTGCCGATGTACCGCTGCAGACCAATGCGTTTAATACCGTAAGTATAAATTCCGTCAGTATAAATCGCCTGCGTGTATCGATGCTGAATCCAACACAGTCTACCGGTATATTAGAGTGGCGCGTGTTGGGCTATACAGCGGCATCTGCCAGACAAGCTGCTGCAGAGGTGACAAAAGATCAAACATCAGAAGGTATAATAACCTACCCGAATCCCGCTTCGTCTGATTTTACAGTTCAGCTAAATGGGTTTGAAGAAAACGAAAATGTTGAACTTCAGATACTCGATCTGCAGGGCCGGGTGATCCATTCAAAACAGATGGGAATATCAAGAACTTATAGCTATAGCAAGGCTGCGTTGAACGCGAGAGGCTCCGTATATATATTGAAGGCAACGGGTGTGCGAAAGGTAGTGTCTGGTAAAATTATAGTTACAGATTAGCTCTTCAATCCATTGCACGAAGGACACGGAAAAGGCACAAAGGTTCAAAGAAAGAACTCTGTGAAACTTTGTGTCTCCTCTGTATTCTTTGTGTAATGGATTTTTAAAATCGAAGATTAGTCCGCTATATTTTCCTGCACATCCCCCGCAGCAGTGAACGTCACCTTCCGATCATCCGCGGTGCCATCCAGTTCAACCAGGTATACTACCTTGCCATCTGCTTCGACCTTATCCGTGTCGTCTATTTTATAGCTGCCGAAATCTTTCGCGATCTTCTTTACGATTTCCTGCGGCAGATCTTTTTTAGCTATATCTTCCTTATGCTTTTTAATGTTTCCGCTTTTATCGATCCATACATCATGGTCGCGCGTTCCGATTTCAAAATCAACTTTATATTGATCACCTTTTAATTCCCAGTCAATATCTGTTGCGTTGGGAAACTTCACCTGGAATGCATTCAGTACTACTGAAGGCACTTGTGTTTGTGGTATATCCTGCGCATTAGCGTTTACATTGAATACCCATACGGCTAATAGAAGAATGATGAGCTTTTTCATAAATGAATTGTTTTATAGTTTAATTACCGTGTAAAGGTCCGATCCAAATCAGGAAACAATTAGGAAAAACGACTAGCGCGATGATTTTTTTCGTGGTTCGTAAATCCAGCGCAAAAGAAAATCCAGTTTCTCTTCCGTGTTACCGGCTGGTATACCGATGGCGAGTCCTAATGCAACCTGGTTGGACAACGCCATCTTTACCTGGGGACGAACCATCATCGCCAGGTGCTCTGTTGTTATTTCCTTGTTCAGTTCTATACCGATAAAATTTTTCGTGCCTGGTAATACATAGTCAATATTGGTATTGACGAGAAGTGCCTGCAGGTGATGTTGCTGCGCAGATTCAAACGATGGCCCCGTATAGAGCAGTGTGTGTAATCTTCCCCAACGTTTGGCTATAATTAAAAATGGATTGTGTGTACTGCCCGTGTATTGCAGCATATTAAAACTTTCTCCATGCATCTCATATATATACCCAACCGCCAGCGTAGCCTGGTGCTTTTCTGAAACGAAGAACGAATATTGAAAGGCAGCTTTGATTCCTTCGAGTCCTGTGTCTGTTTTAGTATGGGCCGGATCTTCATTCTCACGAACCTTATGAAAGGAGAACGGTAATTCAATTTCTACTCCCAGTCTGTTAACAGGCGCGAATTCATATTCAACGAGGTAAGACTGAATCGTATAGGCATCGGTGCTGACCATGCCCATTCCTATATTTAGTTCGCGTTCGCCTTTACGCGCACCCAGGTCGCGGATCAGGTCAAAGAACACGGGTTCAGCATGCGATACTTTTGCCGGTAACGCAGAGATACCGGTTTGTGAAAACGCATTGCTGCCGGCAAAGAAGAATAGCATCAAAGAGAATAATAGTCTGTGATATACCATAAGCGTGATTGTTTACAGTGCGAAGGAAACATCGGAATCAGGAAACAATCAGGAAGAATGTATAGTATATAAAAACAGCATGACGCGGATCAGGCGAACTGGATCGTAAACGTGTGGCGCTGGTTCGTATAGCTATAGCGAATGGTATATCCGTAGTAATCGGCTATGGATTTCACAATAGCAAGACCAAGTCCCGTAGAATTTTTAGCAGCAGAATTTTTGTAGAACCGATCGAAGATATGACCTTGATCAAGCGCACCGGTGTTACTGGTATTGGTTACGGATATACTGCTGGCATGTACCGTTACGGTAACCGAACCATCGGTATAGTTATGAAGTATCGCATTATTGATCAGGTTAGACAACAGGATCTCGGCAAGTTCGGTATTGAGCGTATATATACACGAACCTGGTTGCTCGACCAATATTTTCACAGATTTGAATTCAGACAGATCACCAAAGGCCGATGCAAGTCTTATTGCAAGGTCATTGAAATTCACCGGTGTCTCTTGTGGAAACTGTCGGTTCTCAATGCGGGAGAGTAACAGCAGCGTTTTGTTCAAGCGCGTGAGGCGTTCGAGCGATTCGATGACGGTGCTGATCTCCCGGAGTTGTTCATCGGAAAGTGAGTTCTTTTCAGTGAGCAGTTCCAGTTTGTTGATGCTGATTGCCAGTGGTGTTTGCAACTCATGCGATGCATTTTCAATGAATTGTTTCTGGCTATTAAATATAGCGATGTTGCGTTGCAGCAATGACGATACGGTCTCATTCAGAATATTGAACTCACTGACATTGGTTTTCTCTGCTGAGAAGTTCTCGTTACTTCCCAGCCGGAAGTTTTTTAGTTTATCCAGAATAGTATAGAAAGGTTTCCAGACTCTGCGCAGCAATACGTTGTTAATGATAAGGACACTGGCCAGCAACACAATGTATAGCCAGATAATCGCGTAGAAGAGATCTTCCATCAGATCATCTTCTTCCACCATCGATGACACAATCTGAAGTTCGTAGTACTTTCCGTTCGCAGCACGAAATACAGTCTTCAGCA
>CAMLLI010000367.1 GCA_946480685.1 uncultured Flammeovirgaceae bacterium
CCATGCTCGATATTAGTTTTTGTTAGCGAAGGGCATTCCGAATGCTTTCAGAAGCTCAAAGCTTTCTTCGTCTGTAGTTGCAGTAGTAACGAACGTTATATCCATACCACTGATTTTGTTCACTTTATCTATAGAGATTTCTGGGAAAATGATCTGTTCTTTCACACCCAGTGTATAGTTTCCGCGACCGTCAAATCCTTTATTGCTAACACCTTTAAAGTCACGTACGCGAGGAAGCGCAATGCTCATCAGCCTGTCAAGGAATTCGTACATTTTATCACCACGAAGGGTAACACGAACACCTATGGGCATGTTCTCTCTAAGTTTGAAGTTAGAGATTGCTTTCTTGGATTTTGTAGAGACAGCTTTCTGACCGGTGATGTTTGTAATCTCTTCGATTGCAACATCAATCAATTTCTTATCGGTTACAGCTACGCCCATACCTTTGTTAATGCAGATCTTCTCGATCTTCGGAACCTGCATAACAGATGAATATTGAAACTTCTGCTTTAAAGCAGGGACAATTTCACTTGTGTATTTGTCCTTTAATCTTGGAGTTGCCATTACTTAATAAATTCTCCGGTTTTCTTAGAAAATCTTTTCAGCTTACCTTTTTCATCAAGCTTACGACCAACACGGGTTAATTTCCCGCTGGCAGGATCAATCAGTTGTAAATTACTGATATGGATAGATGCCTCAGTCTTCTTGATACCACCTTCAGGTTTCCCTGCTGATGGCTTCGTATGTTTTGTTACGATATTAACACCTTCTACTACTGCTCTGTTTTTATCGAGCAATACTTCCAGTACTGTACCTTCTTTACCTTTATCATCTCCGGCGATAACTCTTACCTTATCACCTCTGCGAATGCCTAGCTTAGGCTGTTTGTTGCTTTTTCTTTCCATGGCTTAAATAACTTCTGGGGCCAATGAAACAATCTTCATGAACTGCTTTTCGCGAAGCTCACGTGCCACCGGGCCGAAAATACGGGTTCCGCGTGGTTCGTCTTGAGCGTTCAAAAGAACAGCAGCGTTATCTTCAAAACGGATGTATGATCCGTCTTTTCTTCTAACTTCTTTTGTAGTTCTTACTACAACAGCTTTGGTTACAGTTCCTTTTTTCACCTGGCTGCTAGGCAGTGCAGACTTTACTGTAACTACGATCTTGTCGCCTACAGAAGCGTAACGTCTTCCGGTACCGCCAAGCACGTGCATACAAAGTACTTCCTTTGCTCCACTGTTATCTGCTACGGTAAGTCTGGATTCGGTGCGTATCATATCTTTATATCTTCAGTTCTGTTTATCCTTTAAGCTGAGCGCTACTTAGATTATTTCGCTTTTTCAACGATCTCAACCAATCTCCAGCGCTTCTCTTTACTCATCGGACGAGTTTCTGCAATGCGTACGGTATCTCCTATACCAGCAGTATTTTGCTCGTCATGAGCTTTGAACTTGGTAGTTCTGTTCACAAATTTACCATAGATCGGGTGCTTCACTTTTCTGTCAACAGCTACAGTGATGGTCTTCTGCATTTTATTGCTTACAACCTTACCGATCCTTTCTTTGCGTTCGTTACGTTCTTCCATAACCTATTTTCTTATTGGGCTATTTAGATGCACGTTCTTTTACGGTTAACTCCGTGCTGAGGCGTGCTATCAGCTTACGTGTTTCTTTCAATTTCATTGGGTTCTCTACCGATGAAATCTGATGCGCAAATTGCAACTTACGAAGCGCTTCCTTTTCAGCACCGATCTTTTCCTTCAGCTCGGCTACAGTCAATCCTTTGATGTCTGTTGTTTTCATGGTGCTTCTTATTCTACGTAATCAGGTCTAACGGTGAATTTTGTTTTGATTGGCAATTTACCTTCCGCCAATTTCAATGCTTCTTTCGCAGTTGCCATATTTACGCCACCTGCTTCGAACAGAATAGTACCTGGCTTGATAACGGCTACCCAATATTCAGGAGCACCTTTACCTTTACCCATACGTACTTCAGCTGGCTTGCGGGTGATCGGCTTGTCTGGGAAAATTCGGATCCACACCTGACCTTCGCGTTTCATCGCTCTGGTTACTGCGATACGAGCCGCCTCTAATTGACGAGCTGTGATCCATCCACCTTCCAAAGATTTCAATGCAAATGAACCAAATGCAATAGAGTGACCTCTTGTTGCAATGCCTTTCACGCGGCCTTTTTGCATTTTTCTGAATTTCGTTCTTTTAGGCTGTAACATTGTTACCTGGCTTTAATGCGTTTGTTCTTCTGATTAACCGTTTCTTTTTTGGCCTCCACCGCGATTATCTCCACCGCGTCTTCCTCCGCCACCACCTTCACGTCTGTCGCCACCTCTTCTGTTGCGGCCACCTCTGTCGCCACCACGCTCGTTGCGATCGCCTCTACCTCCGCGATGTTCACCGCCACCACCTTGCTGGCCTGAAGTACTTGCAAGACCTACGTTAGGAGAAAGATCACGTTTGCCGTAGATCTCACCTTTGAAGATCCATACTTTGATACCGATTTTACCATATACAGTCTGAGCTTCAGAGTGTGCATAATCGATATCAGCACGGAGTGTGTGCAATGGAATTCTACCTTCTTTGTATTGCTCTGTACGAGCCATATCTGCACCAGCCAAACGGCCAGATGTTTTTACTTTGATACCCTCTGCTCCTACACGCATTGCTGAAGCAATTGCCTGCTTCATGGCACGCTTGTAAGATATACGGGCTTCGATCTGCTGAGCAATTGATTCACCAACCAACTTCGCATCCAACTCAGGACGCTTAATTTCGAAGATGTTGATTTGAACATCTTTGCTGGTGATCTTCTTTAACTCTTCTTTGATCTTATCTACTTCGGTACCACCTTTACCAATTACAACACCCGGACGGGCAGTGTGAATAGTAAGCGTGATACGCTTCAGTGTTCTTTCTATAACTATTTTAGCGATTCCGCCTTTAGGAATACGAGCCTTTACGTAATCTCTGATTTTCTGATCTTCAACCAGTTTGTCAGCGAATGTTTTACCACCGTACCAGTTAGAATCCCAACCACGAACGATGCCTAAGCGCAGGGCTACCGGATTAATTTTCTGTCCCATTATTCCTTAGTTTCTGTTTCAGTTGTTACCACTTCAGCACCGCTTTTCTTGAAGCTGTCCACGATCAATGTTACGTGGTTTGAGCGCTTTCTTACGCGGTGAGCTCTTCCCTGAGGTGCAGGGCGCAATCTCTTCAGAATACGACCTCCGTCAACGAAGATATCTTTTACATACAGATCAGCTTCTTCAAGCTTCAGGTCAGTATGCTTTGCTGTCCAGCCAGAGATTGCTGATAATAACAATTTCTCTAGTTTGGGAGCACCTACTTTAGGCTCGTACTTCAAAATGTTAAGAGCCTTATTTACACGCTCACCTCTGATAAGATCAGCGATCAGACGCATCTTACGCGGAGAGGTTGGTACGTTTTTCAGTTTCGCTACAGAAGGGCCGTTTTTAGCAGCTTCTTTCTTTGCATCACGCTTCTCGCGCTTAAGCACTGAACGTTTAGTTTTTTTCGCTACTTCTGCCATGATTACCTAGCGTTATCTTTCTTGTTTCCAGAGTGTCCGCGGAAAGTACGTGTAGGAGCAAACTCACCGAGTTTATGACCTACCATGTTCTCCGTTACGTATACCGGAATGAATTTATTTCCATTGTGAACAGCAAACGTATTACCGATTAAATCGGGTGTTACGGTTGATCTTCTGGACCAAGTCTTAATAACAGACTTCTTGCCTGATTTTTCCATTGCTTCTACTTTCTTGAGAAGACGGAAGTCACAATACGGTCCCTTCTTAATCGAGCGTCCCATTATTTTTTCCTTCTAGATATAATTAAATTATCAGAATACTTCTTCGGATGACGGGTCTTCTTACCCTTTGTGTACAGACCGTTACGTGAACGAGGGTGACCTCCTGACGCACGACCTTCACCACCACCCATCGGGTGATCAACAGGGTTCATCGCTACAGCACGTGTACGAGGACGAATACCTCTCCAGCGGCTGCGACCAGCTTTACCTACACTTTCGTTCATGTGATCAGCGTTTGATGTAGCACCGATAGTTGCCATGCAAACATCCAACACATTACGCATTTCACCAGAAGGCATTTTCAATGTTGCCAAACCGTTTTCGCGGGCAAGCAACTGTACAAATGAACCTGCAGAGCGAGCGATAGCGCCACCTTTGCCTGGCTTCATTTCTACATTATGTACAATCGTACCGAGAGGAATTTTAGCAAGTGGAAGAGCATTTCCTACTTCAGGAGCTACATCAGCACCAGAAATAAGTTGCTGTCCTACTTTCAATCCTTCGGGAGCAATGATATAAGACTTAGATCCGTCTACATAGTATAACAAAGCGATACGAGCAGAGCGAGTTGGATCGTATTCGATAGACTTCACCGTAGCAGGTATACCTGTCTTGTTACGTTTGAAGTCGATATCACGAAGTTTCTGCTTATGACCACCGCCAATGTAACGCATTGTCATGCGTCCATTGCTATTTCTACCACCTGTCTTTTTTACTGTTGTTACCAGTGACTTCTCAGGCTTCGATGTAGTAATATCATCGAATGAAGTAGCGAGTCTGTGACGCGTACCTGCCGTTACTGGTTTTAATTTCTTCAACGCCATCGTTCAAAAATTATACGTTGCTATAAAAATCAATTACTTCACCTTGTGCCAGGGTCACAACAGCTTTTTTGTAGCCAGGTCTGCGACCAGAAAGTATACCTGTTTTAGTGTAGCGGGTCTTTTTCTTACCCATTACGTTCATGGTATTTACTTTCTCCACGTTTACGCCATATTGCTTTTCAACGGCCTTCTTAATCTCAACTTTGTTCGCATCAGCGCTTACGATGAAACCGTATTTGCCTTTCTCGTTCAGAGCGGAAACTTTCTCCGTTACTAATGGTTGTTTCAGGATACTCATTATGCTTTATTTAATAAGTTCTCAACTTTACTAACAGAGCTCTCTACAAAGATCACGTTGTCAGCATTCATCACATCAAATGTGTTGATTTGATCAGCTGTAGTAACTTTTGTGTTCTGAATATTTCTTCCGGAAAGAACTACGTTCTTATTAAGTTCAGGAAGCACGAGGAGCGTTTTCTTATCGCTTAATGCAAGTGCATTTAACAATGACAGGAACTGCTTTGTCTTAGGAGACTCAAATGAGAAATCTTCCAATACTGCAATTGAATTATCTTTTGCCTTATAAGAAAGTGCTGACTTACGAGCCAGATCTTTTACTTTCTTATTCAGTTTGAATGAATAGTCACGAGGAGTAGGACCGAACACACGTCCACCACCTTTGAATTGAGGGTTCTTAATGTTACCCGCACGAGCGCCTCC
>CAMLLI010000368.1 GCA_946480685.1 uncultured Flammeovirgaceae bacterium
GTAACCTGTGGGTTGCATGCGATGGTGTGCTGAGCAGACTCAATAAAAAGGAACATACCTTCGCGCACTTCATGCCGGTGCAGGGCGATGATGCCAGTATACTTGGTTCTACAGTAACATGTGTAATGGTGGATGTAAACGGAAGGATGTGGGTAGCAACACGATTCGGAGGAGTAAATATATATGACAAGAATAAATATGAGTTTATTCATTTCCGGTATAATGTATTCGATAAGCATAGTCTCAGCAATAACAATGTCTCATCGTTTGAAGAAGACAAGGACGGAAATTTCTGGGTGGGTACAGATGGTGGCGGATTGAACTACTACGATCGGAAGACGCACACCTTTACTGCGCTCGATGTCTTTACCAACAAGAAAACACTCGCTATTGAGAAAGACAAACGAGGAGGTTTATGGGTTGGAATGTGGGATGGTGGTTTGAATTACTATGATCCAATAACTAAAAAAGTAAAAAGCTATAAATACGATCCTGCCAATCCGAAAAGTCTTAGCGACAATAATGTGTTTCATATTCTATGCGATCGCAAAGGGTATATATGGGTTGCTACATGGGGCAACGGCATAAGCAGGTATAATCCGGCTACGGATGATTTCACAAGATTTACACATGATCCGCGTGACACAACGTCTCTCAGTGCTTCAGGTATAGAGTATTTGTTTGAAGACTCGAATGGTATACTATGGATTGCACTGGAGCAGCAAGGGCTCGATATGTACGATCCGGAGACCAATGTTTTTACACACTATCGAACTACTACAAAGCCGGGAAGTTTATCCAACAGCAATGTACCTTGTATATATGAAGATTCTCAAAAGCGCCTTTGGGTAGGTACGCACGGAGGTGGCCTAAATCTTTTTGATCGCAAGACGAAAACATTTAAAGCTTTCCGTAAAAAAGACGGACTGCCCAACGATGCTATCGTTGGTATACTGGAAGATGCACACCATCGCTTGTGGTTGAGCACAAATACGGGGTTGAGTTGTTTTGATCCGGATAAACATACCGTAAAGAATTACGGAGAGAAAGACGGACTGCAAAGCGATCAGTTCAATCGCTGGGCGTTTGCTAAATTAACTACCGGTGAATTTCTGTTTGGTGGTCCGAATGGTTTTAATCTGTTTCATCCTGACAGTATAAAAGACAACACATACAAGCCCCCGGTATTCATTACCGATTTCAAACTTTTTAACCGCCCCGTTAGTGTAGGAGCCACCGAAGTTTTAAAGAAGAATATAATTCTTGCGCGCGAGATTCAGCTCACCTATCAGCAGAACATGGTGTCGTTTGAATTCTCAGCGTTAAACTATCAGCAGCCTGAAAAAAATCAGTACGCATACATGCTGGAAGGGTTCGACAAGGAATGGCTATATATAGGCACCAAGCGAACGGCCATGTATACCAACCTGAACCCGGGCGAATATATACTTCGTGTAAAGGCTTCCAACAACGATGGTATCTGGAATGAGGAAGGTACTTCTGTAAAAATTATAGTAACACCTCCCTACTGGAGTACATGGTGGTTTAGAACGCTGATCGGGCTTGGTGCCACGGCTATCATTTTTGCATTTATCAGAGTGCGCATCAATTCTATCAAGCGTCAGAAAGTGCGCCTGGAAGAAGAAGTGCAGAAACAAACAGCGCAAGTTGTAAAACAGAATGAAGCACTGGCATTACAGGCGAATGATCTTAAAGAGCTGAATGAAAGGCTGCAGGATCAGACTGAAATATTAGAGTCCATCAATGCCGAACTAAACTATCAGAAAGAAGAGAATATAGCAAAGCGTGAAGAAGCCGAGAAAGCGACTGAAGAGGCTGAACGTGCACGAAAAGATGCTGAACGTGCCAACCAGGCCAAGAGTATATTTCTGGCTACAATGAGTCACGAGATACGAACGCCTATGAACGGTGTTCTCGGCATGGCATCCTTACTGGCAGAGACTCAGCTTACAGCCGAGCAGCAGGAGTATACCGAAACGATTCGCACAAGTGGCGATGCATTGTTAACCGTAATCAATGATATACTTGATTTCTCTAAAATAGAGTCGGGTAATCTTGAGCTCGATTGCCATAGTTTTGATTTGAGACAATGCGTGGAGGAGGTGATGGATGTATTCTCTACGCGTGCCTCGCAGAAAGGGTTGGATCTTGTTTACCAGATTGATTACCAGGTGCCGGCACAGATCATTGGTGATAGTCACCGGTTGAGACAGATATTGATCAACCTGGTTAACAACGCTATGAAGTTCACCAGCCAGGGTGAAGTGTTTTTGAGTATAGATCTTTTGTCATTGGAAGATGATCAACTCGAGCTTGCCTTCCATGTGCGCGACACAGGTATAGGTATACCGCCCGATAAGATATCGCGTTTATTCAAAGCTTTCTCGCAGGTAGATTCTTCTACTACCAGAAGATATGGCGGCACCGGTTTAGGACTTATCATCAGTCAGCGACTGGTGGAGTTGATGGGCGGTACGATTACAGTGGAGAGTGAACCTGAAGTGGGCACTACATTTAGCTTTACGGTAAGATGTAGTGTAAGCCAGGAATCCATTCGCCAGTATGTGCATTGCAATACGGTTGGCAACGAAGGTAAAAAGGTATTGATCGTAGATGATAATGCTACGAACCTGATCATTTTAAAGACACAACTTGAACAATGGAACCTTACCCCTACATTGGCGATCTCCGGTTTCCAGGCGTTGGAAATACTTTCGGCACATGCCGGTAAATTTGATCTCGTTATTACCGATATGCAAATGCCGGACATGGATGGTACGCAGTTTTCACAACGTATAAAAGCAAAGCAACCACGATTGCCCATTATACTCTTAAGCTCTGTAGGCGATGAGACAAAGAAAAAATATCCGGAGCTGTTCAACGCTGTGCTGAACAAGCCGGTAAAGCAACAACAGTTATGCAGAGTTATACATTCTGCACTGCGACCGGAAGGAACACTGGTAACGGTGGAAGCTCATAAACCTAAACATACATTATCGGAAGAGTTTGCTTCAAAATACCCGTTGCGCATTTTGATCGCAGAAGATAACCCGGTGAATCAAAAGCTTGCTACGCGTGTACTTAGCAAATTAGGATATAAAGATGTAGATATAGCAGTAAACGGATTGGAAGCACTGGAGAAATTTTCAGCAGGCTTTTACGATGTTATACTCATGGATGTACAGATGCCGGAAATGGATGGACTGGAAGCTACACGTAACCTGCGCGCCATGACTGGCGACAGACCTGCTATTATTGCCATGACTGCCAACGCCATGCAAGGCGACCGTGAAGAATGTATACGTGCCGGCATGGACGACTATATCAGTAAACCGGTAAAGCTTGAAATACTTGTGTCCATTCTAGAGAAGTGGGCTTTGAAGGCAGACTTTGAGAAATAGCTTGAATAGTTTCCAGTTGTGAGCTTCGAGTTGCTAGAGGCTGAATGTATGGAGTTGTTTTATGCGCTCGGTCCGGTGGTACCAATCGTTGTGTACCAGCTCAAGGGTGTTAGTACGGAGCGTGCCGAAATCATGGTCGCGGTATATTTCCAGTATTTTAAAGTATTCATCTACGCGAGCGATGGGCTTTCGAAAACGCACTACGGTTGTGTGGGCGGTTTGAATTGCGTAGCGTTTATCTATACTTTGCTCAAGCGTTGAATTTTTAAAGTTGGTGCGCAGGTTGTTGCGTATGGTGTTCAGTGTATCATCTTCGGGAAAGCCCTGAAGCATAATGCAGGAAGGCGATGCGGTAATTCCGGTAAACCGTATTGCTATATTGTTGCCTGCTATACTTTGTTCAATAACACGCACGTAGTCAGGTATGGCTATACGTTGCAGATCGAAGCCGGTATAGCAGGAAATGATGGACATAACCGTTACGTGTATATCGGACTCGCGATAGTAGTATTGATCGGCATCGACCTGGCGTAGTGGTTCAAGAAAATCAACAATACTTTTGGGGAGGACAGTATCTGGCCGTATGCGCAGGGTTATACCGTAGCGGTTGTCATCGGCAGAATCGATCAGAGCATCAGTCTGAATGTTTCCAGATTTTATTTTGGCGATCGATTGTGCATAGAGTTCTTCGTAATGCGCTTTCAAATTCATGGTATACTATTCGCTGGTTCAAAACTCCATCATTTTACCCTGCTCCGGATAAACCAGTTTTACCTGCAGCGAATTCAAGTCTTGCAGTTGCTTTTTAATCTTCGCTTCATTGTCGCCTGCAGGTTTGATGTGTGTGATCACAATGGTTAACCCTTTCAGCGTATGATTGCTATAGCCATCAAGCACAGACAGTTCATTCATGAGCAGACGTGGGGTAAGGTGACCGAATAAAAATTTGTCAGGTTGTTCATTCGGGAAAGATACTTCAATAAAGATAGCGCGCAGTTGTTTCGCTTTAACGAGCGGACCAACATGTTGCCAGAGCTGACGTAGTTTCTGACTATGTTCGATGGTATCAGCACCGGTGTCGCCCAGATATAGTATATAATTTTTATTGTCACGCAGTAAAAATGCAGTGCTTTGTCCCGGTGTAGAATGACTGAGATCAAACGCTTTTACCTGCATGGACGTTTGCTCCAATGGAATTTCACTTTCGGTTGAAAGTGGTGTATAGCGGTATTTGTTCAGCGTGGGTTTTTCTCCTTCGTTACCAAAATTTGCCCAGCTCTTCCAGCTGAAATATTTTTCCTTCAATACATCGAGGCAAAACGGAAGTCCATATATAGGTTTGGGAGAATCTTCCGGAGAAGTAATGATCAGTCCTGCAACATGATCGAGGTGCGGATGCGAAATCAGATAGCCCTTCACCAGATTCTTTTGTGCATCGGCTGCTGTTCCTTTTATGGTTCCGAGCTCAACAGCTTTTTGTAGTCCAGCGTGCACCGTGCCTGCATCGAGGCAAGCGTAGTTACTTGTACCTTTTGCCGCTACGAGGTACGCGGATAAATTACTTTCATCACTTCCTCCCTTAACACCTAAAGGAATTACCTGGAAAGCTGTTTGCGACCATGCTATACCAGTATAGCACACAAGAAGTATAATGAGGGAATATATGCGATGTACCATGTTGCAATGATACATCGTATTGTTGAAAACTACACGACATCGGTTAGCGTCCTTTTCGAATGAAGTGACCGTTCGTGGGGATTATGTCCGCATCGCGCACGAGTGCTCCTTTCTGAAACGTTTTAAATATGATCCGACTGGTTAACTCATGCTTCAATGAATTGCTCAGCTTTATATACTTTTCAAAATTACGATATAGTATTTAGGATGTTCGATGGATTAAAATTTTAGACTACGTTTCTTTAGCTGACCTTTCGTATCGGTACCCATACTTCTTCTTCGGAGTCGGG
>CAMLLI010000369.1 GCA_946480685.1 uncultured Flammeovirgaceae bacterium
ACTCGAAGCTTACGGATGACGAGCGTGCTGCTGTAGGCATCATGCCCGGACTAATTCGTATAGCCGTAGGGTTGGAAGATGTTAACGACATCATTGGTGATGTGAACCAGGCCATTGAAGCATCACGCTAATTATATACCTGCAAGATGAAAAGACCCATCATAGCACCATCGATACTGGCTTCGGATTTTGCCAACCTGCAACGTGAGATCACCATGCTCAATGAGAGCGAGGCTGATCAGATTCACGTAGATATCATGGACGGTGTATTTGTACCAAACATCTCCATGGGTTTACCCGTAGTGGAAGCCGTGAAGCGCCATGCCCGTAAGCCACTGGATGTACACTTGATGATCGTACAACCCGAGCGGTATGTAGAAGCTTTTCATAAAGCAGGAGCGGAGATCATCTCCGTTCACGTGGAGGCATGCCCGCATCTGCATCGTAACATTCAGCAGATCAAAGCGCTGGGTATAAAAGCAGGCGTTGCTATCAACCCGCATACATCCATCTCCGAACTTGAAAATATTATAGCGGATATTGATATGGTATGTGTCATGTCGGTGAACCCGGGCTTTGGCGCGCAGAAATTCATTGAGCACACCTATAAAAAAGTTGTGGCGCTGAAGAAGATGATCACCGAATCGAAATCAAATGCACTGATCGAGATTGATGGTGGTGTTAACCAGCAGAACGCAAAAGCATTACTCGATGCCGGTGCCGATGTGCTGGTGGCCGGTAATTTTGTGTTCAGTGCTGCCAATCCGAAAGAAGTGATCAGCAACCTCAAAGCGGTGCTGTCATAATACATTGAAATGTAGGGGAGATGATACGTGCAAGAGCGTAACAACCCGTTGGCTTTCTGCGTATCTTTCGGCAAGATTTTTGAAGTTTGCTCCAAAACTCACTGCCATGCAAAAATTCTCCCTGATCATTTTACTCTTCATACTTCTCAGCGCATGTTCGCGCACTGTTACCCGTGTTGATCCTTCACAACAAGTTGACCTGAGCGGTCGCTGGAATGATACCGATTCGCGCACCGTTGCCGATAAAATGATCTACGATCTCTTCGACTCTGAGACATTCAAAAATTACGCAAAGCAACTCGGACGTAAACCTGTTATCGTGGTGGGTCCCATCCGTAATAAAACATCCGAGCATATCGATGCCGATAACTATGTAAAAAAGTTTGAAGTTGTGATTCACAATTCGGCTATAGCCGAGATTGTAGAGTCTGGTGAGTTCAGAGATAAACTTCGTACCGAACGCAGCGAGCAACAAGACTTCGCATCATCCGCGACAGCGAAACAATTTGGAAAAGAGATCGGGGCAGACCTGATGTTATTTGGCGAGATGACTTCCGAAACCGATACGTATAACAAGAAGCGTGTGGTAAACTATGTCACCACGCTATTCCTTACCGACATTGAAACCAGCAAGCGCATCTGGTACGGTCAGGATGAGATCAAAAAGATTGTCAAGAACTGATTGAGTCATTCATTGTCTTGCACGCATCATGGACAATCTATACCAGCAGAAGAAAACAGTTCGGCCCGCAGTAACAAAAGTTATCAGGCAGATTGTTCTGCTATATATTCCGCTGATGCTGCTCATCAGTGGTTGCGCTACCTATTACCAGAAGAACTTTGATTTCAACACCGAGTTTGAGCGGGGGGACCTGCAACGCGCACTGGCAACACTGGAGAAGAACAACAAGCAGGAACACGGCCGCTCGCGTTTCATTTACATGGTAAACAACGGCTTGTTGCTGTCGATACTCGGGCGCTACGAAGAGAGCAATGCATACTTCGAAAAAGCTTTTCTCTTTGGTGAAGATTATCACATCAATTACCTCAACGAAGCTGCTTCCTATTTTACCAATCCATCCGTAACCATTTATCACGGTGAAGATCACGAGCACCTGATGTTGCTATACTATAAAGCGCTCAATTATCTGAAGATGAACAAGTATGAGGAAGCGCTGGTGGAATGCAGGCGACTCAACATACGGCTGAATCAACTGAGCGATAAATATACTTCGGAAGAACGGTATCAGCGCGATGCCTTCGTCAATACATTAATGGGCATTATATACCAGGCCGACAAAGATTATAACAACGCATTTATAGCGTATCGCAATGCCCTGGAAGTATACGAGAATGACTATGCAAAAATGTTCGGTATGAAAGTGCCCGATCAGTTGAAGTATGATCTGATCAACACTGCCACCTGGACGGGCTTTACCAAAGAAGCCGATGAGTACAAAGAACGGTTTTGCATTCCCGAGTATAAACCAACAACCCCCGAAGCAGACCTGGTATTTTTCTGGCACAACGGACTTGCCCCTATAAAAAGTGAATGGAGTATAAATTTTGCTATCGATAAAGGATCGAACAACGGAGTTGTATTCAGCAACCCGGAGCTTGGCCTGGTATTTCCATTTGAGTTAGGGGAGGATGAGGATAAGAAACGATCTGACCTTACCGACCTGCATGTATTTCGGGTAGCGTTTCCAAGATATATGGAGCGCCCGTTGTATTACAAAAGTGGAGACCTGATGCTGGGTGATAAAAGTTATCCGCTGGAACTGGCAGAAGATGTTAACAAGGTAGCGTTCTATAGTTTGAAGAAACGCATGGTGCAGGAGTTCAGTAAAGGTTTGCTGCGTGCTGCACTCAAGAAAGTAACTGAGCAAAGTCTGCGCAAGGAAAATGAAAGTCTGGGTGCAGTGATGGGACTTGTAAACGCCATGACAGAAAAAGCCGACACCCGTAACTGGCAAACTTTACCGCACAGTATTTACTATTCGCGTATACCGTTGACGGAAGGTGCCAACGAAGTAAAGCTATCGCTGAAGACTGCTGACGGCCAGGTTACACCGCATGATTTTACATACCAGGTAAAGAAAGGTCAAACACTTTTTCATACCTTTTCATCGTTAGAGAGTACATCGGCACCGTACCGGTATTATTAAACTATGAACATGTATACTTCCAAAGGAAAAGACTGTTTGTTTACACGTTACAAATTTATCCGCATATACCGGCAGATAGTCCTCGAAGTTGTTGATTCATTCCCTCAAATCGGCATATTGACTGTTCAATATGTACCTACCTTTAGGATGATTGGTGAATTTCGTTTACCTTTAATCCCAAAAGCCAGAGTATGAATGGCTTACATTTTTTAACTTTACGCGCCTTAATTCTATTTTTTTGAAGCGTTACGCTGTAATAATCGCCCTGCTCACAGTGATGCTGACAACAGCTTCGGATGTACTCGCTCAATACGAGAACGAGAAGGACGCTTCTATTCCGTTGGAGTATTTCTATGTAAAGCGCCAGGGACCCAGTGGGCTTCGTAAGATCTTAAGCAAAGTTACTTTTGGTTTAAGTACTGGCTACGGCAATACAACATTCAAGCATAGCCTCGATGGCTTTGGTGTATTGCAGAACCCGGATTCAATGCCCAAACTATTTCGTCCGGCAAGTACAGCATCCGGATATTCGAACTGGATAAACCGTGTTCAGTCTTCCGGTAATACTGTACAACCCGGAGCATTCCTCGCGAACTCCGATACAACCGAACTTGGTTTTAAGAGTAAAGCATTCAACATTCCGATACGTGCTACATTGCACGTTGAGATCAGCCGCTACAAGATACGTTTAGGCGGAGGTTACTCGTTCGAGTATACCAATGTCGGAGATTTTAAACCAACCAATTACTCCGATCAGATCAGCACATATTCATCCGAAGTATCAAGCTTCTTCCTGAAGAAATACTTTTTGATGCTGGGTGCACCGGTATATCGTTACAACGAATACCTGCTGGTGGTTGATGCCAACATCGGTGGCTATAAACTCGGCAGCAAATTCGACAACAGCGTTATCAAGAAAGGAATATACTTCAACTTTGGTGTAGCGGTTGAACGCGAGATGTCAGAATACTTCAGGTTGTTTGTTCGTCCATCGTACGAGATCAAAGGCTATAAGATCAGCATGCCGGAGAGTGGTCCGAGCATCAGTCATAAGCTCAATGCATTCTATATCAACGTAGGGGCCACCTACAGAATCCCGGAGCTCCGCAGATGTTTTCTCAAGACTTGTCATGCGCAGATGAATCATGCACATGGTAATCGCGAGTATCGCAGCCGAAGACATCCGATCTATAAAAAACAGAATCCACACTACGGAGAAAACTATCCGAACCTGATCAAGTATAAAGGCAAGAACAAGAAAAAGCTAAATCCTTACTAAAGCTTTTGATAGGTATATATTTGATTTTTAGTAATATACCTTTGCCACTTTTTCCTCATCAAACAAGTTTTAAAAACCATCATCGTTACGTGATGAAATACAGCGCGGGCATCATCCGTTCTGTTTTGTAAAACACAGACTATAGGTTCACTCACAAGGCTTTCACGCTCGTGTAAAAAAGTCAATATTAACCCGCTTTTTTGAGCCTTAAAGTGGTAACTTTTACTATCTTGCGTGGCTTTAAAAAACGCTTATTCAAGCTAAAAACAAACGATTTTAGATGGCAGAAGAAACTGGTGGTCTGACCCCTGGAAGGCAGAGTATAATCCCGATCAATATCGAAGATGAAATGCGTGGTGCGTACATCGATTATTCGATGTCGGTAATCATTTCACGCGCGCTTCCCGATGTACGGGATGGATTGAAACCTGTACACCGCAGAGTGTTGTACGGAATGTTGGAGCTGGGTGTAAACTACAATAAGCCCTATAAGAAATCAGCCAGAATTGTAGGGGAGGTATTGGGTAAATATCACCCGCACGGAGATGCATCGGTATACGATACGATGGTGCGTATGGCACAAGACTGGTCGCTTCGCTATACATTGGTGGATGGCCAGGGTAACTTCGGTTCGATCGATGGCGACTCACCCGCAGCGATGCGTTATACCGAAGCACGTCTTCGCAGAATTGCAGAAGAGATGCTCTCGGATATCAACAAAGATACCGTTGATTTCCAACCTAACTTTGACGACTCTTTAACAGAACCTACCGTATTGCCTGCGAAGATCCCGAACCTGTTGGTGAACGGTTCTTCCGGTATAGCTGTAGGTATGGCTACCAACATGGCTCCGCACAACCTGCGCGAAGTTGTAGATGGTGTAGTAGCCTATATAGATAACAACGAGATTACGATACCCGAGCTGATGAAGTTCATCACAGCTCCTGATTTTCCTACGGGTGCATTGATCTATGGTTACTCGGGTGTGCAGGAAGCTTTCCTCACCGGTCGTGGTAAAGTATTGATGCGCGCCAAGGCAGAGATCGTTACATCGCCTACCGGTAAAGATCAGATCATTGTAACCGAGATACCGTACATGGTAAACAAGGCGCAGATGATCGAGAAGACT
>CAMLLI010000370.1 GCA_946480685.1 uncultured Flammeovirgaceae bacterium
GGCAACCGTTGTGAAACAATTATTTTTTAGAAAAACGGCATGTTACTTTTTTCGCTGAAGCAACATGCTATAGATTGTCCAGCATTTTCTTATCCAGTGAAGCTACATACAAGGCGATGGTGAAGATAACATTTTTCAAAGCATTGGAGCCGTTATGAAGTCCCCACGATAAAAGGAATTGATTGTCGGCTTTCAGAATAAGCCGGTCTACCGTAACGAAGAGGAAAAGATTAATGCCGAAGTATATAAACACGGCGGTGTTGATCCAGAACATGTGCATTCGCTCGATAAATGGTTCCGGGAGCTCGCGAATGAGTCTGTAGAAATAAAATATTGCATACAGCACAAATACAATACTGGAAATTGTAAACAAGTTCGTGTTGAAGCCGGTAACGCCCTGAATAAAAAACAGGTTAATCGCAGCGAAAACTATAAACAGTATGGCTATAGCAGATATAATCTTTTTATGTACAGGTATAGTGAAGGCAGTACTATAAATACTGCTTAGCAAAGCAAACTGTACGCAGAGGTATATACTTACAATGGTGTTGGGATTAATGCCAAAATGCTTATAGAGCACGAGGCATAGCAAGTCTGATAACCCGGATGCCAGCAGAAGTGCCCCGAGCAGCCATACACCTGCCGGTAATTTTTTTCTGTTTTGCGCGAAGATAAATACCGCCAACGGCAGCAGTATAGAGTATACCGATATATCGCGCAAAATTCGAAATGTTTCTAAGTCCATTTACAGAGGATCTTTTTTTAGTATTATTAGTTTGTAGGACAGTACGGAGGGCACGGGCTCGATGCGTCTGCGATCAGTCCCTGTGCGGAAAGCAGTGTAGTGCCTTCAGCGTCATCCGGCCAGATGTTACTTCCATCTTCACGCGCTCCAACCAGCAGTAATTGTTTTTCTCCTTCATCGTTGCTCGCATAGTAAATACGAATGCCAACGCACTCATGCTGCGACAAGATCTCATCTATTATATTCAACCCAAAGAAACGCGCGCGTATACCATCTTTGTGCGGATGCTTTTCGTGGTAATTTTTAATCCAGCGCATCGCAGTATCTTTGGAAATTGCTTTGCCTACTGTTGGACTCAGTCTGTAACTCATAGTATTTAAAATTTAGGTTTAAGTGTCAGGTTGCTATTGTTTGTCATCATTTTGTGATGCTCTGTTTCAGAGTTCAAGTATATAGCAGCCCCGGAACAAAAAATCAAAAAGTTTAGGGAATACACTACAGCGCGCGGTATAGTAAAAAAGTACTATGACAACTAGTATGAATGTACTATGACAGACGAATATTGCAGGCTCTGTGAGCGTTTTGCCAATCGCTATGCGTAAATAAAACGACTGTAAGCAAGTTGTTCCTTACATGCGCGAATGAAAAAGAACTATATATTTTCGCTGGAAGCTACGTATTTATACGGAGTTTGTCAGCGGTAGTTTTGAAATATAGCACAATGCCGCGCATAAAAAAAGCCTCCGGTCCGGAGGCTCTCTAAAATTGATTGTCACTTTTGTCTCATCGTTCTACCAGACTTTCCTGGTATATATTCTTCGGTTTATGATCGGTCTGTGCAAACTCTTCAGGCTTAGGTCTGATGATCAGTCGCAGGGTCGGGTCATCGGTGAGGAACGACCAGGTCCAGTTAAATGTGAGCTTCAGTTTATTCCTGAATCCGGCAATCGGTATCAGGTGTATAAATAGCCAGATGATCCATGCTATAAATCCTTTTACAAATGCTTTCGGTAAATCTACCACGGCTTTATACTTCGCTATAATCGCCATGCTGCCTTTGTCATTATACTGGAAAGGTTTCATAGCGCGATTCTCATATAGTCTTTTAAAATTATCCGCGAGTAATTTTCCCTGTTGTATCGCCACTTGCGCCAACTGCGGGTGTCCGGATGGAAATTTAGCTTCGTGCGTTGCCAGCCCTATATCACCAATCGCATATATACCTTCTATATCTTTTACACGACAGTATTCATCGATAAGAATTCTGCGGCCGCGTCCTAATTTTTCAGGAGGCAGTCCGCGTACCTCACGACCAATTACACCCGATGTCCAGATCAACGCATTGGTCTGAATCACTTCACCATTGCTCAGCATTACTTTTCCATCGATATAGTCTTTAACAGCTGTATTGAGTTTGATGGTGATGCCTAATTTCTGTAATACCTCGTGAGCTTCCTGCTGTGCCTTGGTACTCATGGGGCCGAGTAATACTTTACCGGCTTCAATCAGATATATAGGTAAATTTCCTCCGGGTATCTCCGGGTATTCTACCGGTCCAATCTTATGCGCCATTTCAGCGAGCATGCCGGCAACTTCTACTCCGGTAGGACCACCACCAGCAATCACGATGTTCAGTAATTTTTTACGCTCTGCCAGCTCTACAGTTTTTACTGCCTTTTCCATATTAAGCAATAAATGGTTGCGCAGGTTTGTAGCATCATTTATACTCTTCAGCGCCCAGGAATTCTTCTTCACATTTTCCATTCCGAAGTAATTTGTTTCGGTACCGAGCGCCAGCACGAGATAATCGTAGGCAAGTATATCGGTTTCGGTCTCGATGGTTTTGTCTTCCCAGTTAACCCGAATGAGACAACCTAAATGAAAGCGCAGGTTCTTTTTCTTCTGGAACATCTTACGAAAAGGATAGCTGATGTTCGAAGGTTCGATGAAGGCCATTCCTACCTGGTAAAGCAGTGGCGGAAAAAAATGGTAGTTGTTGTTATCAACTAAAGTGATTTGAAAGCGCATGTCGTTAGCCATGCGTTTGATAAAGTTGAGACCGGCGAATCCACCGCCTACAACTATAATTTTTTTGGGTGAAGTGTTCATACGTAAAACCGTTAAACTGTGTGTTCATTACCCGCGCGAACGCTTGCAGAGATTTATACTGCTTTAAATAAAGATATAGTAAACTATTATGCCGTATGGGGTTCTGTACGGTATGGTGCGTTGTTGCGTGACTCGTGAATGTATACGTATAGGGACGCGATAACGATGTTAAAATCGTGGAAAAGAATTTACAAATTATAGAACGCAGGCACTGCTTTTTAATATGCTATAACTCGATACATACCGAACACGATTGCCCCGCCATAGTTACGATATTGAGATACTGACAGCACCTTCCATTTTAGGATTGCGGCCTTCCGGTGTTGAGATGCTTGCAGACGCACTTCTGGCTTGCGGACTGGTTGATGCGTTGCAGGTATATCATCCTGTAAAAACAATTCCAACACTCAATCATCTGTATAGTTCAAGCCGTGATGCGGTAACGCAGTGTCTCAATAGTAATGCCCTTCGGCAATTTTCAGTTACGCTGGCGCGTGAAGTAAAACAAACAATTCAGCAGAAACGATTTGCTCTTGTATTGGGCGGTGACTGCAGTGTGTTGATCGGAGCGGGTGTCGGGCTGCGGTCGATGCGCAATAACTATGGACTCATCTTTATGGATGCGCATGCCGATTTCTATGCATCGTCACAATCTGTATCCGGTGAAGTCGCTGATATGGACCTGGCTATTGTAACCGGTAACGGTCCGGCATTACTCACGGATATATATGGACAACGGCCGTATATACCTATCGGGAATGTAATTCACGTGGGTCAGCGCGATTGGAAGGAGACACAACGCTATCGATCCAACGATATACGATCAACCCCCATGCACTGCTTTAGTTACGCCACTATAAGAAACAACGGAGTGGATAAAGTAATACGAAGGATGCAGGCAATAATGAGGAAGTCAAACGCAAAGCGCTGGTGGATACACTTCGATACCGATGTGTTGAATGATACTATAAATCCTGCGGTAGACTATAGATTAAAAGGTGGGTTATCATGGCGACAAACAGGTAAATTGCTTAAGCACCTCGTGCGTACAGGTAAAGTAGATGGTATGACTGTTACTATCTTTAACCCTACGCTCGACCCGGGCAACAGGATTGCCCGTAACATCGTGAGAACGTTATCACAAGCTTTTCTATAATCTCCAGACTATATTTACCAGTGTCCGCTTTTGGAAAAAGGTTCCGGCCAGATTGCCAAAAAGCACAGTAGGCGTACCGTTGTATGATATGCATGGATAAAGATATCCCTGTAATTGTATTTGTTTTATGGTAACAAACTGAAAACCAGTAGTGTAAACGGATAGGCTATCCGTTGTTTCTTTTTTCTGCGTGGTGAACGTCCGATTTAGTCATGTATGTTCCGTGCGAAATCATTCATGAACCTGCAACCATTGTTGATTACCAGCCAATACCCCATGCGTTGCCTGGTCTGTATGTATACCACTGTCTAAATGATTACCCTGGGTTTGGGTATACTTACATTCCCAAAATTTTTAACACTATCGAAAAAATGCTATTACCCTTTAAAAAAGTGCTCAGCACCAGCGTTGTGTTCGCACTGTTTGCTTCCCTTGTCTTATTCAGTTCGTGTGGTGGTGATGATGACGATGTCACTCCGGATACCACAGCTCCTGAGGTTACGATCGAGGGCCTTACCAATGATGCGGCTGTAAATGGTACAGTAGCCGTATCGTTGGATTCCGATGAGAATGATCTCGATAAAGTAGAGATATACGTGGACGGTACATTGGTTACTACATTAACAGGAAGCCCTTTCCAATATACATGGGACTCCAACACGGTACAGGATGGTACGCATACCATCAAAGTTGTGGCTTACGATAAATCCGGAAACAAAACTGAACAACAGGTTTCCGTTGCTGTCAGTAACACGCTAGTGAGCTTTAGCATTGCAGCCAACCAGCTTGAAACAGAGGAAGACTATAAGGAGCGTGGCTTTGTATTTCTTTCAGATGAAAATGGAAAAGTAATCGCTTCTACAGAGTATGAGAATGGCAAGAGCTATACATTGAAGAATGCAGAATTTAAAGGTGAGAAATTCTTCCTGTCCGAAGTAGTAGTTCGGACTGGAACTGAATCAGATCGCAGTCGCATTATTACGTTTCCGCAGGTAGAGCGTGGCAAGAGCTGGAAGCTGTCGTTCGAACATGACGAAGATGAGACATTTGTAGGTGAAGCCACGCTAAACTTTACAAATCTCGCGAACGGATATGCCTATTACGTTGAATCGAATGGTGACCAGGCATTTCCCGATGAATATCATCTGAGTGAGGTTGTAAAGTTGCGTAAAAATCCCAGTCTGTTGTACGTTGAGAAGCAGGACGAATGGGCTACTCAAACTCCTACATACCGGTTGTTCACAAATATCACTACCGGAGCGAGCTATACAATCAACCTGAACACGATAACTACACCGGTAACGGAGACAACAGTTAAATTGCCAGACGATGCCTATTATGCACAAGTTGAGGTAAGAGCAT
>CAMLLI010000371.1 GCA_946480685.1 uncultured Flammeovirgaceae bacterium
GTGAGATCGAGTTCAGCAAATTTGGCGTGTGCTGTGTGCTTTACATTTTCAAGGGCAATGTTATCACCAAAATTGAGCACACGCACTATATTCAAATCAGTTGCCTCATTCGCCTTCAGCATCGGGCTGCGCAGTACTACGGTGGCATTTGTACCAATGGAACGAACGGGAGCTGCACCCTTATCATAGTAGGAAACGGTAAGCAGGTATGCACCTTGTGTTTCGTTACCGGTAGTAACTGTACCGTTCAACGGAAGTTTCTTCGCGACTTTCTCATCACCCAAAGACAATATATAGTTTACCATTTCCTTAGCGTCCTCCACACTGATCTGCGGGTGAGCCGCCATTTCCGTAGTGCCCCAAACACCGGAGCCACCTTTAATAATTTTGGCAGCGAGGTAATCTATAGCACCGGTTTGTGTTTTATACTTCGCAGCAACGTCTTTATAGCTTGGTCCGGCTGAACGCTGATCTATAATGTGACAGGATTTACAATCGCTCTTCGCGATCAATGCTTTACCGGGTAATTCTGCCGTTGGCATCTGGTGACCTTGCGCCACTTTCGTCATATCAAAACCTTTCACATAGTCGAAGGAGATTGTAACAGCCTCGGCAGCAATCTTGCCGTCAGCGGTAGAGCCATCCTCCTTGTCGGTAACTTCAACACTATATTTCAGTTTTGTGTTCGGGAAGAAGAACGTTTTATTTCCTTCCGTGATGGATGCTTTGATCACCGCAGGTTCGTTACCCGCAGTTACCTGCGTAACGGCATTGGCGCTGTTACCTTTGTCATCGGTAACTTTCAACTTCGCATTATATACTCCGGGTTTATCCAGCGTTACATCGAAGTTGCCGTTGTTAGAGTTATAGGTCTTGCCGGCTACTTCCAGCATATAGCTCAGGCTGTCACCGGTATCATAATCCATACTTCCCTTCGCAGAGAATTTAACGGCCAGCGGTACAGCACCGGAAGGTTTATCAACCGCGAGCTTTGCTACCGGTGTACGGTTGCCTCCGTTGTAATCGATGCGAACCAAACGTGCATCGAGGTTCTGTGCAAACCACTTGGTACCATACTCGATCATATATAGTTTACCATCCGGACCGAATGCCATATCAATAATGTTATTGAATGTAGTATTGGCCATGAACGGTTCCATATCCATGATCTTGCCTGCCGAATCAAGGCTCACTAAAAATATCACGTTACGCATCCAATCGTACGCAATCAGTTTACCATCGAAGTAATCCGGGAAGGCTGCATCTTTACCTTTATACTGATCGCTATAGTATATCGGGCCGGCCATAGCGTTACGTCCGCCTTCCTTCAGCATCGGGAACTCTTCTGACTTTGCGTAAGGATAGTATATCAACGCTGGCTGCGCTGGCGGTAATTCTTTCTTACCGGTATTGTTTGGCGATTCATTGAGCGGCCTTGCAGGATCCCATGCATTACTGCTTTTCGCTGTTGCAAAGTCATGTTTTCTATAGGCAAAGTTCTTCCCTACAAAATACGGCCAGCCATAGTTACCAGGCTTGGTTGCCATATTTACTTCGTCATGACCACGCGGACCGCGAAGCGAATCTGATTCGCCTGCATCGGGACCAACTTCACCCCAGAATAATGTACCGGTCTTTTGATCGACTGAGATACGATAGGGATTGCGACAACCCATCACATATATTTCAGGGCGTGTACCGGGCTCACCTTTAGCAAACAGGTTTCCTTCCGGTATAGTATAGGTACCATCGGGTTCAGGATGAATGCGTAGTATCTTTCCGCGAAGGTCGTTGGTATTGGATGATGACTTCTGCGCATCAAACGGACTGCGTCCTGCACGCTCATCAGACGGACTAAATCCTTTTGATTCAAAAGGCGATGTGTTATCACCGGTAGATAAGAAGAGATTTCCTTTTGCATCAAACGTTAATGATCCTCCGGTGTGGCAGCAGGTCTCCCGTTGTGTCGGTACTTCCAGAATTACTTTCTCGGAAGCCATGTCCACTTTATCGGTAAACGTAAATCGCGACAGGATGTTAGCCGATTTCTCAGCATGCGCATAGTATATATATAGCCAATGATTCTTATCGAAGTCCGGATCGGCAGCTATACCCAACACTCCGTCTTCGAACTTGGTGCCTATATTGAGCGTGTTTACTACGTTTACTTTTCCATCTTTCGGATCGTATAGTTTCACATCGCCTTTGCGTTCAACAAAAATGATACGGCCATCGTTGAGCACTACCATTTCCGTTGGTTCGTTAAGGTTGAAATCAAGAACCGTTTTTGTAAAGCGATTGTCTTCAGGAGCAACTTTCGCGGTAGCTTTCTTGTAATCGAGGTCCTTCTCTCCCATCGCGTACTGTATACCCTGCAACACGTGCTGCATGTAGAGCGAGTCGGAATAACTCTCGTGTGTGTGACCCATACCGGTATAGAATGAACGGCCGCCATCGAACTCATGATACCATGCTATCGGATGCTCGGCTCCGTTTTGTCCGCCCTGGTAAGAAGTCTCATCGAGGTTATAAATCACATTGATCTCGTCTGATATATTCTTGTAGTTATACCATTCGTCATTGCGCGTCCAACTATCGGGTAATGTATTGGGCCCGAACGGTTTTACTTTCTTCAATGTAGCATCCTGTATATGCGGGTGACTCTTGAAATATGCACCTACTAATCTGCCATACCACGGCCACTCATATTCCGTATCAGCAGCAGCATGTATCCCTACAAAACCACCACCAGCCTGTATATACCGCTTGAAGTGACTTTGCTGTTGAAGGTCGAGTACATTGTTGGTTGTATTGAGAAAGATAACTGCGCTATATTTCTTCAAATTTTCTTCTGTGAAAACGCTGGCATCTTCGGTTGTGTCTACATCAAAATTATTCTTGGCACCGAGCTCGATCAGTTTTACTTTACCGGTACTGATCGATTCGTGACGAAAGCCGTTGGTCTTGGAAAAAACGAGTACACGTCCGCGCGATCTGTCTTGCTTACACGCCAGCAATAAACAGAACAATACCGCGATTGCTATATAAGATTGTTTCATAACAGGTAGGAATTAAAAATGCCTGAAGATGTATATCCTCAGGCATTTGTTGTTGTTATTTCAATACGCGGATTTTGATATTTCTGAAGGAAACTTTGTCACCATGATCCTGCAAGGCTATATGTCCTTTTTTAGCTTTGCCGAAATCAGGCATGGTTTTGAACTTGCTGTTCTTTACCATTTCGTCCCATGCAGCATCGTGCATGGTGAAGCTCACTACTTTTGTTCCGTTCAACCAGAATTCATAGTGGCTGTTCTTGGAAACAATTTTGGCAACGTTCCACTCACCGGCCGGCTTAACAGTTTCTTTTGCGCATGGAATCAGATCATACAGATCGCCCGCGCGGTGCTTGTGTATTTTAGCATCCGGGTGGCAGGAGTTGTCCAATACCTGCATCTCTGGTCCCGTCAGGTATACGGCGTTATATTTAGCATCTTCCACTACATTGAAAAGTATACCGCTGTTGGCACACTCGCTTACTTTCCACTCCAGTGTAAGTTCATAATTTTCATATTCGCTATCGGTAATTATATCGCCTCTTCCCTCTTTCTCAGAGCTGTCGAGGTATAATTCACCGTCTGATACTTTCCAGGCTGCACCATCGGATTTGTTGTTGAAAACGTGCCAGCCTTTTGTTGAGGTTCCATCAAACAGAAGTTTCCATCCTGCTTTCTCTTCTGCAGGTGTTAACTTGTTCTGAGAAAAACTGTTGAAAGATGATACCATCATAAGTGCAATTACGAACGTCCAGAAACGTTTCATCGGCGTTGGGTTTAGGTGGATGAAAGAAATGCCCATACAACGGTTAAGAAGATGGGACATTTCGGTTTGGGTTAATTGATTGGGTGTAGTTATTATGAAAACAGTCGGGCGAAAGTATATATATATACCTTCACCCGCAGTTTACATTAGTCTTTTGGTTTTTCACCATCCAGTGAAAGCACATACATCGCCATCTTTTCAGCATCGGCCTGTGATATATCTGCGTGTGGTGACATTGGGATCTCGCCCCAGTTACCGCTTCCGCCATTGATGATCTTGCCGGCCAGCATGGTTACGTTTGCCTTTGTGAATTCATACTTCTTCGCTACATCGGTATGAGAAGGACCAACAATTTTGTTAATCGGGTGGTGACATGTTTTACAATCGCTCGCATCTACGAGAGCCTGACCTTGAGCGATCTGGTCGTCTGGCGATGCAGCTTTAGGTTCTGCCGTTTCATAATCACTGTAAGCATCTGCCTCTTCTTTCTTCTCTTCTTTCTTCGATCCGCACGAGGTTAGCGAAAAGCCGGCCATTCCAACCAAGGCAATGAGTACAAATAGTTTTTTCATGTTCTGTGTTCTGTGTTTATTGATTTGTATTGGGTTCTATATTCCTAAGATTCTCTTGTTGAGTTTCTGATCTTTACCGGTTGATGCAAAATCATCAAACGTTTTGTCTGTTGCGCGAATAATGTGGCTCTTGATAAATGGAGCACCTTCGGCAGCACCTTGCTCCGGATGCTTCATGCAGCACTCCCACTCGAGCACCGCCCAGCCTTCGTAACCATACTGAGTAAGTTTGCTGAAGATCGATTTAAAATCTACTTGTCCATCGCCCAGTGAACGGAATCGTCCCGGACGGTTGATCCAATCCTGGTAGCCTCCGTATACTCCGCTCTTTCCGGTTGGATTGAACTCGGCATCCTTCACATGGAACATCTTGATGAAGTCGTGATAGAAATCTATATACTGAAGGTAATCGAGTTGCTGCAATACAAAGTGACTCGGATCGTAGAGCAGATTGCAACGCTCGTGTTTACCAGTCGCTTCCCAGAAACGTTCGAATGTTATACCATCATGCAGATCTTCACCCGGATGTATCTCATAGCAAACATCTACACCTGCTTTATCAAACGCGTTAAGGATCGGCAACCAGCGTTTTGCCAATGCAGCAAAACCATCTTCAACCAATCCCGCCGGACGCTGTGGCCACGGATATACCGTATGCCACATCAACGCTCCTGAAAATGTAGCATGTGCTTTCAGTCCTAAATTCTGACTCGCCTTTGCTGCATATTTCAATTGCTCGATCGCCCACTCCGTACGCTCTTTCGGATTACCACGAAGTTCTTTCGGAGCAAAGCCATCAAAGAGTTCATCGTAAGCGCTGTGTACCGCTACAAGTTGTCCCTGCAAGTGCGTTGACAATTCTGTTACCTGCAGACCACACGATTCAATTATACCTTTCCACTCATCACAGTAATCTTTACTCTCGGCAGCTTTCTTGAGATCAATGCAACGTGCATCCC
>CAMLLI010000372.1 GCA_946480685.1 uncultured Flammeovirgaceae bacterium
CTGTTGTGACAAACCATCCAATTCAAAAACACGCGGTCGCTCAAATAAATTATTAAGATTGTAGGATGCGATTCTCATTTACACTAAAAATTATATAGCTATCGATTAAATGGCTAACGATTCATTTTTCAATCTGACGTGAATGCTATATATCCGGAAACGGATCAGAATAAAGTCCTGCCCAAACAATAATTACACACAACAGACGGCTCAAATATCTGCCATCTATACTTCAGTTTGCAACCAAAAATGAAAGTAAATTTTCAGAAACACTTTCTACAGGAGTATATCTATATATCTGGTAACGTAATATATACTATCAGCAGCGCCCCGGAGCTTCGCGCGGCAGTGTAACGGTAAATATAGTGCCGGTACTTTTGCTGCTGCTTACTTCGATGGAACCTCCGTTGTTAACAACCATCTCCTTGCAGATCAGCAACCCGATGCCGGTACCTTTTTCCTGGCGTGTGCCGGGGCGGGTAAAATATTCATCGCGATGAAACAACTTCCCGGTTTCTTCTTCAGTCATGCCGATGCCATTATCTTCGATCATCAGCTTTACAGCGTTGTTGTGAATCGCTCCGGCTATCCGGATCATTCCTCCCTCCTGCGTAAACTTGATGGCGTTACCAACCAGGTTCCGGATAATAATTTCCACCTGGTGTTTATCAGCCCACGCTATAACATCAGCTGTCAACTGATTGTCGTAAGTGATCTTTTTGATTTCCAGGTTACGCTTTAACTGCGTTACCACACGATCGGCTATATCTTTCAAAACAATTGTTCCGGGGGTGATTTTCACATCGCCGAGTTGTGTACGAGCCCACTGCAGTAAATTTTCCAGGGCGTTGCCCGATGCTTTGATCTGGTCATTCAGATCGTCCAGCAGCTTTCCGAATTGTTCGGCAGTAACTCCGCCCATTCTATACAGATCAACAACAGCCTGCAGGTTTGCTATAGGGCCGCGCAGGTCATGACTGATCACTGAAAACAACTGGTCTTTAATGCGATTCAACCGGCCGAGCTCTTCATTGGAATGAGACAACTCTATATTTAGCTTCTTGCGTACCTTACTGGTATTAAAGGCTATATAGGCCAGTATACTCATCAGTATAATAATGATGCAAAAAGCAATCTGCACATACCGGTGCTGACTGATGGTAGCTATATTCGCTTCGTTGATCTGCTGCAGCAACTCCAGCTCACTTTGCTTTTGCCGGAACGACTGTGAAGCCTGCAGCTGTTTGAGGTTACGGCTGTTGATGAGACGCTGCTTCTCTTTACCGATCTGGTGTGCTTTACTCTGGTGTTCAAAAGCTTTTTTATAGTCACCGATATCACTATATAAACTTGCGTACGACTCGTGGATATAATCCATCGGGTTGAAGAAATCGTTGAACTTGATCTGTCGCTCGTCAATGACAAACTGTGCGCTGTCCAGGTAACGAAACGACATGCGATAGTTCTTCATCAACAGGTATAGCCTGCCAAGATGTGCATACGTCTCGATTATATTTTCCATTTCCGTTGTATTACGGATCAGCGCCAGGTTACGGAAATAATAGTGAAGACTGCTGTCGTAATGCTGCTCCCGCAAATGTATACTTCCAATGTTGCCTGCCAGTATGGCAATCCACGCAGTATCTTTTTTATTAACCGCTATCGTGTAGGCCTTCCTGAAATCCGGCAAAGCCTGATCAAACAGACCTTGCTCGCGGAGGATCAGCGCAAGCCCATTATAACAATTGATCAGTGTCCGGTGATGCAGTGAATCTTTACCCACGGCAAGCGTCTTGGTATAGTATTCTTTTGCCTCTTCGTAATTCTCGGCTTTGTGTTGGATCAGGGCGATCTCGAAGTAACTGAGCGACTCGCCTACCGGTTTGTGTTGTTTTTTGAACAGCATGGCACTCTCCATAAAATAGACAATCGCATCGTTCATGCGACCATTCCCGAACATGGTGCCGGCCCAGCCATATACACTTGGTAATATACTTTCGGAGAATGATTTGCTTCGGGCAATGTTTACAATAACCGTAACGTCATCGTCTTTAAAGGGCATTTTACCCGCATGAAACAACGTCATCATCTCGCTGAAGATCTTTTCAAACTCCTGTGCCGAGGATGCATCTTCAAGCTTTGTTATATACTGTGGAATCGATTGTCCAACGGCCCTGCCTGAAATCAGGTTCACTATGATCACACTGGCAACCATCCATTGCTTCAATTCAGGTGCGGTAAAGTATCGCATAACTTATTCCTAAGTTAATATACTGCTCATTATTAACATACAAGATAGTATATTAAATGATATTATTATCATGCATCGAAAAGGCAGCCAGTATACCCTCTGCGATAGCAATTCAACAGTCGAAACAGCGTGGTCATCTGCAAGTGAATGTTTATATTACTGACAAAAAAGATGGACAAAGCAGAACTGATTCTGTTTCTGACCGGCACGAACCATATATCGCGGGAAAGAGCGGAGGCCATAGCGGAGCATTTCAATCCCAAACATATTGCCCGTAATCAATTCCTGCTTACGGAAGGTCAGTTAAGCGATGAGTATTTTTTCATGCGAAGCGGTTTTCTCCGGGCTTTTGCCTATGATACCGATGGTAACGATGTTACCACTAACTTTTATGCAGGCAACCAGGTGGTGTTTGAAGTGTCGTCATTTTTTAACCGGACTATATCTAAAGAGAATATACAAGCGCTTACGGATTGCGAGGGCTGGTATATTACGTATGCACAACTTAATATGCTGTTTCATTCCATGCAGGAGTTTCGCGAGTTCGGTCGCTCGGTGCTGGTGAAAGGGTTTGCTGCGCTGAAGGTACGCATGCTTTCCATTATCACCGAAACTGCCGAAGAGCGTTATGCACACCTGCTGCAAAACAATCCAAAGTTATTTGAACATGTACCGTTGAAATATATTGCTTCGTACCTGGGTATAACCGATTCTTCTTTAAGCCGCATCCGAAAAGAGCTTACCAAAAAGCCGTGATTTGATTTCTTGTCATTTGGCAAGCGTAAATTCCCGGGCTCGTGTTTCCTTTGTATCAAAACAATTACCCATGGAAACACTACCTGTTTATGTAGGTATACTCTTCGGAGCTACCACCCTGCTCACTATATTTCTATTTTACAACGCTACCCGAAACTCCGAAGCTGCGATACGCCTTATCATGGCGTGGCTGATCATTCAGGCCGGTATATCGTTAACCGGATTTTATACATATACTGATACCTTTCCACCGCGCTTTCCATTTCTGATACTGCCTCCGGTGCTACTCATTATATGGCTATTCGTTACCCCGAACGGTAAACGCTATATCGACACTCTTGATATAAAAGCATTAACGTTGTTGCATACGATACGCGTGCCGGTTGAGATCGTCCTGTATTTACTCTGTGTACACAAGACTATACCAGAGATCATGACCTTTGAAGGACGAAACCTGGATATACTTTCCGGTCTTACGGCTCCTGTTATATACTATGCAGGATTTGTATCCAGGCGCATCAACAGGAATATACTATTGCTCTGGAATTTTATCGGCCTCGTCCTGCTTGTTAATATCGTTACAACGGCCATCCTATCTGCACCCATGCCGTTTCAGCAACTGGCGTTCGAACAACCCAATATAGCCGTGCTATATTTTCCGTTTACCTGGTTGCCTTGTTGTGTTGTTCCGCTTGTACTGTTTGCACACCTGGTTACGATTAGAAAATTGCTGCTCTATGGAACTAGTCACGCTAGCAGCGCTGTTTCGGTGTAATGGAAATTAAGTACATTTGACAAGCTATGCATATCGAACATTATTCACCGTGTGATGCGCTCAAGCCTTTCGTAAAGACCTTCACGATCATTGAAAGTGAGTCGGGCATGGTGAATAAAATTCTTTCGGAAGCATCGCTGATCATGGCATTCCGTTTCAACGGCAGTATACACTATACGCAACAGAATGAAACCGGTATCCTTCCGCTCTCGGTAATATCGGGCGTTCGGAAGTCTCCGCGCATCATGGAGTATGCAAAGAAGACCTCTATTTTACTGATCAAGTTTACCGCTGGCGGGGCAACTGCTTTTTTCCGTGAGCCTTTGCACGAATTATTCGAAGCCAGTATACCGTTGGATGATCTGCTACCGCGCCATGAACTTATCCGTATCGAAGAACAACTGGCAGAAGCACGCCATCATGCCGCACGCATTTCTGTCGTGGAGCGCTTTCTGCTTTCAAGGTTAAAACCTGCTTCACCTGATATACTGATCAACTATGCCGTTGAAAAGATCAAAGCAAGTCATGGTATCATTCGCATACAGGAGTTACTCGCAGATTTACCCACCAGTCGCGATCCATTCGAGAAAAAATTCAGACGCACAGTGGGTACATCGCCTAAACAGTTTGCAGCGTTAATCCGCATGCGACATGTTATAGATTCCTATACCCCGCATTATACTCTCACCGACACAGCACATGCAGCCGGTTATTTCGATCAGGCGCATTTTATAAAAGACTTCAAGGCATTTACGGGTGAGACACCACATGCGTTCTTCAAGTCTGCAAAGTTCTGGTAATTCTCGCTTTGCAAAAAAATTACTCTTCGTATAAACCTTTTTCGAATTTCATTCATCGTAGCAGAGAAGCCCGCGGGGTGTACTAACTATTTTTACGGTCTATGATGAATCAAGTCTTTTGTATTCTGATGTTGATACCTGTTTATACACAGGCCCAAAACACGCAGAAGATCGGCCATGCTGACTGGGAGTATATCTTCAGTCACCTGCCGGAATACAAACAAATACAGCATGATCTAAAGACTTACGAGACGCAATTACAAAACCAGTTGAAATTTAAAAGTCAGGAGCTTGAAGCGAAGTATAAATCGTATCAGTCGTTACCGGCCGATACACCGGAAGCGATACGCAAGGATAAGGAATCGGAACTGACTTATCTGCAAGACAACATGGAGAATTTCAGACGCAACGCACAGGCGTCTATTGAGAAGAAACAACAGGAACTCATTACACCGGTATTCACAAAAGTAGGACAAGCCATTGAAGCTGTAGCGAATGAACATGGCTACTCCTATATCATCAACCCGCAAATGCTTGGCGGTGGCGATGTTTTACTGTTCAGCGATCAGAAGTATAATATTTCCAATCTTGTATTGAAAAAGCTGGGCGTTATACCGCCTGCTTCTGATACGGAAAGACGGAATTAACGCTATATTTTACCGGTAATCCAGCCGGTAACGGTTATCACTGGTGCGATGGATGAGGTTGATGCCTAACTTCTTCTTCAGATTCTGAATATATACATCGATTGACGTATCGAACAGGTATAT
>CAMLLI010000373.1 GCA_946480685.1 uncultured Flammeovirgaceae bacterium
AATGGTACTGTGGACTTCAGTAACTCGGCACAATATACCGCCTCTACAAACGGAGCGGCCAACATTACCTTTACCGGTGCAACAGACAATACACTGGCCTGTAACGGTATTACTGATTTTTACACGCTTACGGTTAACAAGGGTCTAAGCTCAACGAGTATACTTTCCGTCACCTCTACAAATACTGCGAACCTGAATTTATACTCCAGTGGTCAGCTGATCATGATATCCAACGGGACACTGAAGCTGGGGAGCAACATCAACATACCGCGTGTATATGGATCGGGGACAACCAACTATGATATAGGTTCATCAACACAAAGTCCTATGTTGTGGATTGATGGCGCTACGGTAAATACCAACGGTGCTGCGCTGGTGGTGTATGGAAAGATACGCATCACTGCCGGGAGCTTTACCAGCGTTGGCGGACAGGGAACGGTAATTCGCGAGGAAGGACAGTATATAATTGAAGGCGGTACATTTACCACGGAGAAGTTCAGACCTTCTACAACCGCTACAACGCACCGCGGTTCTTTTACCATGACGGGCGGTATATTTAATGCCAGCGGCACAACGGCATCAGACTCGCGTTATGCCCGATTCTCTTTGCCGTTTCCCGAGCAGGTATTTATTATGTCGGGAGGTACCATTAACGTAAGTAACCCGGAGGCATCAACGTCATCGGGAGATGCGGCCTACGGAGGTATACATATCGGGTGTAACGCTTCGAACTATAATGTTACCGGCGGAACGGTGAATGCTATACTCTCTGGTACCGCTTCGTTCTTTAATATAGCAACGGTGGCTCCCTTCTGGGACTTTAATATTACCCGCACCGGTGGTACACCAACCACTGTACGTCTGGCGGGTATCGGTAGCGTTGGCGGAACCGTTACAACAGCACAGCCACTGGTTGTGCTGAATGATTTTACCATCAACGGTACAAACACTCCGGTATTTAATGCGAATGGTTTGAATGTTACCGTGGGTGGTGACTTTGCCATCAACAGTGGCGGAACATATACGCCCAATGCCAACACCACAACATTCAACGGTGGGGCGGATCAGATCTTTTCAAATGACGGAACCATCACATCAGGACTATATAATTTTACTGTGGATAAATCTGCGGGTACATTAACGCTGAGTGGTTCGGCAACAACCTATACCGTTACACAGATGCTTACGCTGATGGGCGGTATTCTGAATGATGGCGGAAAAACAATTCAGGTTACGGGTAACATTTACAATGAAGCGAGTCACACGGGTACCGGTAATATTACACTTGCCGGCAGTGTAACACAAACTATATCCGGCGATGGTACCGGTATATTTGGTAATCTTATTCTGAACAACCCCAGTGTACCCGGCGTAACTGCTACATCAGATCTTACCGTGAGCGGTATACTTACCCTGGCCGGAACCAGCAATAGTTTGTTTGATATAGCACACTACCTGTTGTCGCTTACCTCGACTTCGGCAAGTGCGCTCACCACTACCGGGAATGGATTCAGCAATGTAAAAATGATTCGAACTTCCGGGTATCAGTCCGATCGCGGAGTACAGAAAACATATGGTAACTTGTCGGCCTTTACGTTCGCGTTTGGCGTGGGCAGTAATTATACTCCGGCTACTATACAGCTTACCGCTGCGCCCAGTATATATGGAACGATCACAGCTCGTCCGGTTAACTCGCGACATCAATTTATCGTGGCCGGTAATACCAATAACCTCACCTGGTATTGGAAGGTGGTGAGTTCAGGATTTACAGGTATAGGGGCCACGGCTGTAACACATAGCTATAAATACGAAGAGGCAAGTGTTTCTCCCGCCAGCGATGACATCAACTATGTGCCGGCACGTTACAATCCAACCAATTGGACTGTACTGAATAATGTTTCGTTTGTGAATGAAGCAACCAACGTTATATCGTTTTCCAACGTAAGCTATATAGATGGTGACTTCACGGCAGGTATACCGGCATCTTTTGGTACCGTAAAAATATTCTATAGTAAACGAAGTGGTAACTGGAATGATACCGGTGCAGGAACAACACCGTGGTCAAACGTTAGTCATACCGGTCCGGATGCAACGACCATACCAGGCGATGGCGACCAGGTATTTATCGGCGATGGCGTAACGTATAATCATACTATCACAATTACATCCAACAATCGCTCTTCCGGCGGACTTGAGATCAACTCGGGAAGTACGCTGGATGTAGGTATATATACCGGTCATAACTTCGGTCGATTGGAAAATGTACCGATCTCCGGCAGTGGTTTGTTACGCATATCATCAGCAACGGCCACAGCAGAATTTCCTGCCGGTGACTTTGGTAATTTTATACGTGCGAATGGAGGCACGGTAGAATACTATACAACGGGTACGCAGGACTTTACAATCCCGACCAGCTCAAGTGTGCCTACGAGTCTGCCGCTTATCTCCTATAAGAACCTGGTACTGAAACCCGCGAGTGGACAATATATAGCGATGCCAAATCAGAATGAGCGCATCTATGGAAATATAACCGTGCAAGGTGCATCGTCTACCGGTGTAGCACGTCTCAATGCAGCAGCTTCACGAACGTTAACCGTTAATGGTAACGTGATTGTATCCAGCGGTAATCTTCAGTTCATGAATGGGACAGCGCAGACGGTGGAGGTTGATGGCAATGTAACGATCAGCTCCGGTGCTATTGTTAATCTTGCCAGCAGCGGAACAGCAGCCGTTAATATACTGTCGATTGAGGGGAATCTGATCAACAACGGTACACTCGATTTGTCCAATACAGCTTCGTATGTATGTAACACTATATTTACAGGTACAGCCAACACATCCATTACCGGAACCGGTTCTACAACTGACTTCAATATACTAACGGTTTCGAAAGGAACATCACAAACACCGGTGCTGGACGTAAACGCCTCGGCCTTTACCTTATCGGGAGCAACCTTGCCATTGGTATTGAACTACGGTACATTCCGGTTGTCAAGTTCACAGACGGTTACGATTGCAACGAATGCAGATTTCTCGATCCCGTCAACGGCAAGGCTATCCGCCAATGGAGGTACATTGCAAACAGCAGGAGGCGATGGCAACGATCTGTTATTAGCCGGAACACTGGAGGTACTGAACGGTACGGTAAATATAGGAACGACTGCAAACGACAACGCGATTGAATATGCTGCAACAGGACAACCTACCATTACGGCTTCCGGTGGAACACTGAATGTAAAGGCACAGATCAGAAGATCGTTTGCCAGCTCGCAGGGTGCACTGGTATATAATCAGTCGGGAACCAGTATCGTATCCGTTGGTCGAGACAATGCAACGGTAACCACACGCGGTGTATTTGAGATGCTCAATACAGGAAGTTCATTTACCATGTCAGGCGGAACATTGCAGATTGTGCGTACTTCCGGTAGTACATCTATAGCGGATCTGTATCTGCAACCTGCATCGTATTCCATTACGGGTGGAACGGTGGAGATCGGTACCGGTGCAACATCCCAAACTATAGATATCAACTCGATCATCCCACTTTACAACGTAGCGGTTACCGGTACAACCAATATAGCACGCCTGGAGTATAACCCGCTTACACTCTATGGCTCACTTACTATTGGCAGTGGCAATATCTTTAACGCCAATGCACTCAACGTATCTATAGCTGGCAACTTTGTCAATTCAAATGCTACCAATACGATCGGTACTGCAGTGGGCGGGTACCAGGCAGGATCTGTTTCGCAGACCACCACATTAAATGGTTCGTCATCCAATCAAACCATTACCGGTACAAACGGAAACCTGACGAACTTCGGAAACCTGGTTATAAATAATACTTTCGCCGGAGGATCCGTAGCGCTGCAAGCGAATACAAATCTGCAGGTAAATGGTATACTCATGTTATCGAGTGGTATACTGGCTGGTGGTGCGAACACAATTACCGCGATCAGTACAGTGTCCAACTCATCAACCCATACGAGCACATCGGGAGGAAGTATAACGCTGGCGGGAACTTCCGCACAGACCATTACGGGTAATGGCGGCGGTAAATTCGGAGATGTTATACTGAACAATACATCGGGTGCTGTATTTGGTGCCAACCAGGAAATTACTGGTACGCTGACTTTTACCAACGGAGCACTTAACATCGGATCGTATGCATTAGTGCTGTCCAATACAAGTCTCACTTCTATTGTCAATGCAACCACTACAAAGTATATCATTACCTCCGGAAGACTTTCGGATGGCGGTATTACCAAAGCGTTTTCGGGCTCGCTGGCCAGCGCCAATTTTATATTCCCGATTGGTGTGAGCGGTAAATATACCCAGGCTGATTATACTATATCTACCGGAACTGCCGGTGGTACAATTACCATTAAACCCGTAAACAGCAAGCATCCCAGTGCTACGGGGTCTGGTACATCGTATATTAATTACTACTGGAGTGTAAGCCATACCATTGCCAACTTAACAGCACTTACCCATAAATATACCTATGTGGCGGCAGACCAGTCCGGCTCTCCCGGTAACTACCGCGATGCGCGTTTCAGCGGAGGTGCGTGGACCATTGGTGTTACCGCAGGAAATCCGAATACAACAACGCGTGTTATTACCTTTACCAATATAACTGATCTTACAGGCGACTATACGGCAGGCCAGGCCACGGCCTTTGTTAACCCGACAACCTATACCAGTATAGCTTCGGGTAGCTGGGAATCGGATGGAGCTGTTTGGGACATCGATCCGCCCGGAACAAATATAGGACCACCGGCAGGTTCGTTCGTGATCATCAGCGAAGGACATACCGTAACGGTTACGTCCAATGCGAAACGCATGGCTACGTTGGAAGTACGCGGCAGGCTTCATCTTGGAACTACTACCGGCCACGATTTTGGAACAGTAACAACAAGTGGTGCCGGAGCGCGTACCATCCAGATAAAGTCTTCTACTTTCCCGACTGGTAATTTTACAAACTTCACAGCTGCGAATGGCGGTACGGTTGAGTACGATGGTACGGTTACCTTGCCGACACAATCAACCTATAACAATATAGCCTTTACCAGTGCGGGTACAAAGACACTCTCCAATGTTGATCTTACGATCAACGGTAATGTAACAGTGGATGCAGGAACCGTTACCAACGCTGTAAGCAACCGCGATATAACGCTGACCAGTACGACAGGCGATTTTACAAACCGCGGCACATTCTTAACCGGTACCGGTACAATTATAGTAGGAAGAAACTTTACCAACACCGGAGCCAGTGCATCCTTCACTGCGGGCAACGGTAACGGTGGACTGCGCATTGCCGGTAATTTTACGAACAGTACAAATGCAACA
>CAMLLI010000374.1 GCA_946480685.1 uncultured Flammeovirgaceae bacterium
GGTACACCACCGATCGCATAGTAGAAGAGGGGAGCCACCACGCCATCGGACAGGTTTTCCGACATGGTTTCGAATACAGCAATTTTTATCTGCTGCTCCTGTAGTGTATTCGTTTCTCTGCCTACAATGCGGGATAGCTGCAGGCGAGCCTGCGGTAAACCTGCCTCCAGCTTTTTAAATACATTTTTCCCTTCGTCAATGAGACAACGATTGGCAATGCCAAAGTATATGAAAACAGTATTGAAGACCATCAGCGCATAGACATGCCGTTGTAGCAGAGCAATTGCAACATAAAAGGATAGAAATGTTCCGGCTATTAACAGTATACCAAGCGTCATGCCTTTCAGGAAACGGTGATTGCCGTTATTCCATTTCTTTTCTCCTGCATAGATCAGGTTACCGAATACCTTTACCGGATGCGGCATCTTTTCCGGGTCGCCCAGCAATAAGTCCAGCAGATAGCCGGCGATCAGCGGGACGATGTAGCCATAGAGGAAGCTTTCCATGCGCGAAGACCCTTTAGTAATGCTATATTTTTTTCACGGCTCTGTGTGGCGATTCGGAAGTAACGTTCGTCCAATCCGCGAAAGTTAGAAGCATCGCGAATCAGGCAGCCCACTTCCTGAACGAGATATTGCTTGAGTGCAGAAGCCGTTCTATAATGTGTCTTAATAAGAAAGTATGTTGTATCCGAGGGTATAACTTCATACTCTTCTATAGCAGCAATTTCTTTTTTCAACCATTCGCATTCATCGAGCAGCGGACCAACGTCAGGCCGTAATGAATCGTAATGATCCAGAATGAATTTCGTAGCGTGCAAGGCTATCGTGTTAACAGACCACGGTACTTTATAGTGTTCTATTTTTTTGATGATCTCATCCGGTGCTGCTATAAATCCGGTACGAACGCCAGGTATAGCAAACGTTTTGGTAAAAGAGTGAACGATTACCACGTTAGGAAGTTTGTTTATATAGGACAGAAGACTTTGTGGTGAGCATGTGAAATCACTGTACGCTTCGTCTACTATAAATAGCGTTTCCGGTTGATTGTTGATCAGTTGAAGTAATATATCGCTGGTCGACTTTTGCCCGGTAGGGTTATTCGGATTACAGAGGAACGCAAGTGTCGTGTTGATCTTTGTATCCGTGTGGATGTCTGCATGGGCGCTATAGCTGCAACGAATATCGTTGGCAACGGCAGCATCTTCGTATTCAGAAAATGTAGGTATAAAAATCGTAGCTGTAGTTTGGCGGAATGCCTGTGCGATCAGGTAAAACGCTTCGGCTGCACCGTTGGTAACAAGGAAATTGACAGGCAATAGACCATATCGTTCCGCCAGTTTTTGGCGTATAGGGGCTGCGTTGGGTTCGGGGTAATTTTTAACCTGTGCAATGGAGTGGTGCATTGCTTCCAGTACACGCGCATCCGGACCGCCCGGCCACACGTTCGAGCTGAAGTTTGCAACGATGTTGCTCCCGAAGTTATACAGATCGTCTCCGTGACCGTAGATCATTTTCGCATGATGTTATATACTTTGTCAATATCCACCGATTGACGAACCCATTCCGCCAGCGCATCGTATTGCGTTTCTTTATAGGTGTCGTGTAACGTATCGGGTATCGTCACGTTGTGATCCTTGAAGAGATCTTTCAACACAGCCCGGTTATCAAATATACCGTGCATATAACTCCCCCAGCAACGTTCATCGCGAACGTAACCATCGGTGTTGTTGTCTTCCGTACGGTTCACCGGACGATTGTCGCCTATAGGTTCCGTTGTGCCCATGTGAATTTCGTAGCCGTTGCAGATTTCTGAAGCGTTATCCCGATAGAAAAACTTCTTCTGGTAAGTTTGTTTGGTTTGCGCCAATGTTGTTTTTACAGGGAGGAGTCCTAAACCTTTAATGGCGCCCTTGTCGGATTCCACTTTAAAGGGATCGTGAATCTCTTCTCCGAGCATCTGGTAGCCACCGCATATACCAATTACCTTTTTCCCCGAGTGGTATGCATGATGTATACAAGTCGCCAACCCGCTGTTGTATAGCGCCTGCATATCGGCAATGGTATTTTTACTTCCGGGGAGAATAATGATATCGGCCAGATCAACCTGTGTTGGTTCATGGGTATAGTAAACCTGCACACCTTCCAGTTTCTCCATGATCTTGAAGTCGGTAAAATTGGACAACTGCGGATGGCGTATAACGCATACGTTGGTTTTGCCTGGGGCTGCATGTGTATAACGCGTTTCGAGTGCTACCGAATCTTCTTCGTCAATATCAATGTCACGAAAGTAAGGTACTACGCCCAGCACTGGTACTTCCGTAATTTCTTCCAGAATTTTTATACCGCTTTCATACAATCGTGCATCCCCTCGGAATTTATTAACAATAATACCTTTGATGAGTTTGCGCTCGTGTTCAGGAAGTAATTTTATAGAACCGTATACACTTGCAAACACACCACCGCGATCTATATCCGCAACCAGTACAACAGCAGCATTGGCAAACTGCGCCATGCGCATATTAACTATATCTTTATCTTTCAGGTTTAACTCGGCTATACTGCCTGCTCCTTCCAGCACAATGGGATTGTATTGTGAGGCGAGTCTTGTAAAGGACTTCTTTACTTCTTCAAACAACGCATCTTTACCTTCCTTCTTAAAGTAATCGTACGCGGATTGATTGCCGATCGGCTTGCCATTGAGAATCACTTGTGATGAAAGATTGCCGTTGGGTTTAAGCAGTAGAGGATTCATATCCGTATGACACGGTATACCGGCTGCTTCTGCCTGCGTGGCTTGTGCTCGGCCGATCTCGTATCCTTCCGGTGTGGCGTAACTGTTCAGCGACATATTCTGGGCCTTGAAGGGAGCCGGACTAAAACCATCTTGCCTGAAGATGCGGCAGAACGCTGTAGTAAGTATACTCTTGCCAACGTTGGAAGCTGTACCGGCAAGCATCAGTGGTTTTAAAGCCATTCGAATATGTTTTAACAGATATCGATCTGCGCCCCGAATATAAAATGCAGCATCATACGGTGTTGAATTATTTTTTATCTTGGAGCACCTAATCAAATATACTTTACTTATGGAACCTTTAGATCAAATACTTGATGCCCCGGTATCGTCACAAAGACAAATGCGTTATGCGGGATTCTGGATTCGCGTAGGCGCTTACCTTATTGATGGAATTTTACTGGCAGTAGTGAATGTGATTTTGGGCCTCGTTATAGGTTCCAGTAGCGGATCGCTGGGGACAGCGCTGCTTGTGAACGCGATATCTATCGCTATTGGTCTTGCTTACTTTGCAGGCTTTGAAAGTTCAGAGAAGCAAGCCACACTTGGTAAACAGGCGGTGGGAATTAAAGTAGGAAATGTAAATGGTGAACAGATAACTTTTGCCAACGCGTTGGGACGTTATTTTGGGAAAATCATCTCCGGATTACTGTTATGTATCGGCTTTATGATGGTAGGCTGGGATGACAGAAAGCAAGGCCTCCATGATAAACTTGCTGATACCTACGTGTTTTACGGTCAATAACATTTTAATGATCTTCAGGCTATAGCAGCCTGAAGATCATCTATATCATTCCTCTCGATTTCAGTTCCAGGTATTTATTGATCGAAGCTACGGTGAGATGCTCGGGCTTGGTGAGTATACTAATGATGCCGAACTGTTTTAGTTGCTGCACCATGTGTGCTTTGGTAAGCACATAATTTTCTGCCGTCACCTGGGTATATATATCTTCCAATGTTTCTACGTGCTCGGATGTACTCGTGGTGATTTCGGTGTTCTCAAAGAATATTACCACCAGCAGGTGCTGGTCATTCAATCTTCGTAATTGCGGCAACACGCGCTGCAACGCATACGTGCTTTCAAAGTTGGTATATAGGAACAACAGGCTTCGCCCGTTTACAAAATTACGCACAGTCATGTACATGCTTTCGTAGTTGGCTTCCACCGCTCCCTCTTTTTCTTTATATAGCGTATCCAGTATTTTCTTAAGCTGCGTTTTGCTTCGGTCCGCTTTGATAAGCGATTTGGGTGTTTCAGCAAACGTAATGAGGCCGGCCTTGTCTTGTTTTCCCAGTACTATATTTGAAATTACCAGCGCTGCATTTACAGCATAGTCAAATAAACTTAATCCGTTAAAGGGCATGTGCATCACACGACTTTTATCAATGATGCAATATACCTGTTGAGACTTTTCGTCTTCATACTGGTTGATCATCAGGTGTGCCCTGCGGCTGGTAGCCTTCCAGTTGATGCTGCGGTAATCATCGCCACGTATATACTGGCGGATGTGCTCGAACTCGTAACTATGACCGATACGTCTTACTTTCTTTACACCATACTCGGTTGCTGTGCGTGCAAAAGTCTTCAGCTCATACCGTTTCATCTGGATGATGGACGGATATACCGGAACGTTTGCTTCACGCGCACCGGTTACACGCCTCTTGATAAGGCCGAGACCGGTAGTGAGGTATAAATGTACTTTGCCGAAAATATACTCTCCGCGCGTAACCGGACGAAGGGTATAGGTTTGCTGGTGCACCTTATCAGGCGACAGCGCCAGCTTAATGGTAAACTGACGCATTTGAAACTGCTCCGGCAATTCATCAATCAATGCTATAAAAAGTTTTATGCGTGCCCTGTTACGCACCGAAAGAGTAATGATGTTATCATCGCCCAATGATAATACAGAAGGAACGTCACGCTCAGCAGTGATCACTACGCTGCGGTTGTAAAGCAGTATCGTGTCAATGAGAATAAGTACAGCAAAGAGTATACATCCTGTTTTAACAAACGCAAACAAAAACGGAAAAGCATACGAAAGCATCATGCCTCCGGTAAGGATAGCCACAACAAGAAAGAAACGATTGGTAAGGAACAGGTTTTTGATAAAGTTCATTAGCGTGGTACTTCTACTCGTTCCGTTATCTCTTTAATGATATCTTCAGCTTCAACACCTTCCATCTCGCGCTCGGCTGTTAGTATAATGCGATGGTTAAGTACGGGGTACGCCACAAACTTCACATCATCCGGTGTAACAAAGTCGCGGCCGTTCATGGCAGCAATGGCTTTGGACGCACGCATAATGGCAAGCGATGCACGAGGCGATGCTCCGAGTGTAAGATCACCGTTGTTACGGGTGTTGTCTACAAGCTTCGCTATATATAGTATAATTTCGTCTTTGATGTGGATCTTTTCAATCAGCTCCTGGCAATGCTTCAGTTCCTGCTTCGTAATTACCGGCTGTATATCGTCAAGCACCTTCATGCTGAAGTCATCTTTAAACTTGCGAAGTATCGATACTTCCTGGTCAAGT
>CAMLLI010000375.1 GCA_946480685.1 uncultured Flammeovirgaceae bacterium
GTCGTTTTTGTTTTAGATGTGGTTATTACATTCAATACATCCCTATGACAAATGAGCTTTCAGGAATTGGACACAAGTACGGAAGAAATTTTTAAAGTGGGGAAGTTGGGGGTTAAGAAGTCAGAAGTCCGGAAGTCGGAAAAGTCCGGAAGTTTAGAAGTTTGGAAGTTTTTTGTGTTCGGATGGCTTGGGCGTTTTGGCAGGTATATACTTACAGGGTGCAGGTTAGGGTGGTATAGTAGAAGCCTCCGATGGAGGGGCCTCCGAGGAATGAATGGTAGTAGTGGTTGAAGATGTTGCTGCTGCCGATCTTTACGGAAACTTTATTCCAGCGTGATGATAGTTGTGCATCTACGGTCTGGTAGGCTGGAACATTTCCGTTCACCAAAAATGATTGCCAATAATAATCACTTTGCCAGCGCCACGTTAGGTTGAAGCCTATATTCTTATACAGGTGATCGTTCGCGAGCGAAATATTAATGATCCATCGCGGTGTATTGAAGCCGTCTTCAAGTCCATCGTTATTGGACTTCCGTTGCAGTCGCGCGTACGTAACGTTGCCTGAAGCGTTGAAGTTACGAAGCAATGTATAGCGAAGGCCTATACCAGCTCCATAGTTATAAGCTGTTGTGTGCGAATTTGTCCACATGCGATAGCGATCTTGTTTACGCCTGTCGTTGAGGTAAAACGGAATTGAATCAGCCACGGCAGTACGCGTAATATTCATTTCTACCTGGGCTATAAAATTGTTATAACGATTGTAGTAAAAATCGAGATCGAATTGTAAATCTCCCTCGAGAAATGTTCCGCGATAACCGGCTTCGAGTGAGCAGATCTCTTCGGGTTTTACATACGTATAGTCGTTCTTCACCAGTAAGTCTTTATTCTTTATAATGGCATCATGCTGCGACAAACCGGTTTGGTTTACGTCACGGATCACAGCCGCCTGAAAAGCATCGATCGAAACACGTTTATACCCGCGCTCAAATATACCGGATGACATTACCGGCAAACCTCCTACCCGCTTCACCCCACCGCTGTTAACATTCGAGAACGCTTCGAACACGCTTGGAAAACGAAAACCATTTTGAAAGGAGAATCGAATGTGGTGAACATTATGCACTGAATATACCGCTGTAAAACGTGGGTTCCATTTCAGATTGTAAAACTCATTCTTGTCAGCACGTATGGTGGCACCCAGTTTTAATTTCTCGCGAAAAGTCTTCGATGCCTGTAAAAATCCACCGGCTTTACTATAGAGTATATTTTCACCTCCGTTTTCCGGGTTGATAAAGTAATTACCATCCGGAATGATAATATAGGTTCGATAATCAAAACCGGCCAACAATTCTATACCGGTTATTTTGTTGAAACGCTGCAATAAGTCTTTGGTAAGATTTAGTTGTCCTTCGGTATGTAACAGCCTCGCCTTTACCCGTAGTGCCGCTCCTATATCCCAGTTGTTAATACCACCGAGTCGCTGAATGAGATCGTTGAATTCTGCAGAACCCGGCTGTGGTCTTCCCTGGTCACTGAAACTGCGCGCTATATGATGCGCATTGGCAACCGATTGATTATTTTGTATAGCCAACCGAAAGCTGTTGCTATAATCGGCAAACCATTGATCATCGCTCTTGAAACTGCGATCGATGTTCTCTGCCATAGAACGTGCATTATACGACTTACCAGTATTTTCAAATGTGAGGTATGCCAACAGCTGAAGTGACTTTGATTTATAGGCGAGTCCATGCTGCTGCAACTGATAGTCTTCCAGTCTGAATCGATTGGAGCGTTGGTATATATTATCGAGGTTGGCAAAGCGATAGGTATAGATTAGTTTTTTATCAGGCGTAAATGCATAGTGAATAGCGGCATCGGTTTTAAAATTCTGAATGCTATAGTCCACCAATTCCTTCTCGAAATAACCGGTTCGTGCCACCACATAATTTTTACCATCGAGGTTCAGCGTTCTCCGGTTTGACGATTCATTGCCATACGAGTTCACGGCATCAAAAGCCGGGTTGTCATTGCCTGTAAGACCTGTGCTGCTATTTGCTTTTGGATTCAGATCTTGTTTATCATCCGCAATCCAGTCGGTGCCGCGCACATACGTTGCGTTGATCTTAAATGCAAGTTTGCCTGACACAACATGTGCCCACCGTATACTTGTTTCTGAAAAAGGTTTGGCACCACTTCCGATTCTGTTGATACCTGCCTTTTGCTGTACGCTTAGGCCTGCCGTTGTAAACGGATCTTTGGTGATAAAATTGGCGAGGCCGTTAATAGCATTCATGCCGTACAGGGCCGATGCCGTGCCCGGAATAATCTCTACGGTACATATATCCAGATCACCTGGCCCCAGCATGTTGGCGATCGGTGTACCGAGGTGTGGCGCCTGGTTATCCATACCATCTACCATTTGTACAAAGCGTACATTGGTTGTATTACCGAACCCGCGTGTGTTGATCACTTTGAACCCTACACTGGGAACCAGCATTTGTATACCTTTTACATTTTCAAGTGCATCAAAAAACGAAGGCGCTGCAGACTGGTATAGTGAGCGGGTACTAATCTTTTCAATACTTACCGGAGATTTACCCAGATCTTCTTCCAGACGCGAAGCTGTTACAACAACATCGGTCAGTTCAACCGTTTTTATACTATCCCGCTTACCTTGCGCGAAGGCGGCTGGTAACGTAAAAATAAAGAGCAACAGGGTAAAGATTCTTTTCATAACGATCGATATGTACGCGTGAACATATCGGTAAATATAAAAAAATGGAAGCACTATTTCTTCCATTCCCTGTGAGTCAGTTTAAAATAAAGACTTTACCAGATGGTCAGCGGCTTCCGGTGGTCAAATGTAGTCGAGCATTGATTTGTCTTTTTCAACAATGGCATGAATGCGGCTCATCATTTTAGTATAAGCTTCCACCATTTTTTTACCCGCTTCCGTTACTTCCGTACCACCACCTTTTTGTCCGCCTTTCTGCGCGATGACGTAAGGCTTCTTCGCTTTTTCATTCATCTCATCCACCATCGCCCAGGCTTTCTTATAGGACATACCCATGAACTTGGCAGCTTTCGAAATGGAACCGGTGTCTTGTATCAACTGCAATAATTCTGCGCGCCCTGGACCGAAGAAACGTTCGCCATCGAGATCAACCCAAACCCGTACCCGTATTTCTTTTTTTGCTTTTGCCATACCTGTTTGCTTGTAGAAAGCTATATACCAAAAATAAAGCATTGCATAAAATTTATGCAATGCTTCGAACCTGTACCTATAAAAATTACTTCCGCTTATAAAAATAGAGATATGATTTCTCCTTCTTCTTTACTTCACTGATAGTATAAAAACCGGAGTTGTCGGTTGCCCAGGCGATGGATTCACCTTGTGGCTCTGATTCGTATTGAACTTCAACGGGCTTCTTTTTAAGCAGCGTACTCAAATCCTCACCCTGACTGTTCTCCCAATAGTAAATATGATCGTAGTTCTTCATAAGCACATCACCACTACCCGGCTGGTAATCGGCGGATACGATGCTGGCGTATGGAAGGGATACTGTTTCCGTTGCAGTAAGTGTATCGGTTGTAGCATAGGGATACTTCAGTTTGTATACATATACCGGGTCTTCGCGTTTGGACACTACATATATATCTTTCGTCTTGTGGTCGATCATCAGCGACTCGGTGTCCTTTATCGCATTTGGAAGTTTGAATACGATTCTGTCAACCGCAGCGACTGTGGTATCGCTTTTACCCGGTTGCACACGAGGCTCCGGCAAACGGTAGATATATTTATAGGGATATACAGCTTCGTTGTCGCCAATGTCGCCTACATAAATATAGCTTTGATTGGCTTCTGGCCCCGGACCAACCGATATATCTTCCCAATCGCGGTTATCCAGTCCTCCTAAACGACAGGTATATACAATGTTCAGGTCTTTATTGACCAGGTATAGCTCGGCTTCATTCCCGCTATCATTTAATGCCCACAGCATACCGGGATTTGCAACACTGGATGCTATACCGGAAACTTCTTTCAGTTTCTTTGTTTTAAGTTCAGACAACCGTTGTCCTTTTTCGAATTTATCAGTAAACGTGTCTTTTCTCGTTTGCATGCATGAAACGAAGGCCATCATACAAACTATTGCTATTTTAAATTTCATATAAAAACATCTTAATTACAGGGCAAAAATAAACGTGAAATCCGGAAACAATCGGGAATGAAAGCTATGGTTTATTTTTTTATTGTGTGCATGAAATAAAATCATTCCCATTTCTTTCCGGTTTTCGTCCTTACTTTTGAATTCTAATTTGTTCTGAACGAGGTAGCCATGAAAATACTGGTCATTGAGGATGAAGACGAACTGCGCAACGTCATTGTAAGTTCACTGGAAAAAGAAAATTTTCTGGTGGAGTCGGCTGCTGATTATACCGCTGCGCTGGATAAAGTTACCGGCTATCAATACGATTGCATTCTGCTGGACATCATGTTACCGGATGGCAGTGGCCTTTCCGTACTCGATGCGTTAAAAAAAATGAAGAAGCAGGAGAACGTTATTATCATTTCGGCCAAGAATTCGGTTGATGATAAAGTTAACGGTCTCAACCTCGGAGCTGATGATTACCTGGCTAAGCCATTTCACTTGTCGGAACTGACAGCGCGTGTAAAATCGGTGATCCGCCGAAAAAGCATGGACGGCCAGAATATAATTGAACTGAATAATGTAAAAATTCATGTCGATGACCGGCTTCTCTATGTAAACAATGAGCTTGTATCGCTGCACCGGAAAGAGTTTGATATACTTACCTATTTTATAGCGAACAAGAACCGGCTTATCAACAAAGCTGCGCTGGCAGAACACATCTGGGGCGATCACATCGATCAGGCCGATGATTTTGAATTTATATACTCACAGATCAAAAACCTGCGCAAAAAATTAAAAGACACCGGTGCACAGCTTGAGATACAGGCTGTATACGGTGTAGGCTATAAACTGATCGTTCCTTGAAACTGCTGAACTATACACTGTCGTATCTTTCTATAGCACTGCTCGTGGTAGTGGGTGTGTGGGCTGTTATCTTCTATGTAAATATGCTGGACGAAATTTACGACAGCATTGATGATGGTCTTGAGAATTCGAAGATCCTGATTATTCGTAAAGTAGAAAGCGATACTACGCTGATCCATAAAACAGAATTTATGGAGAGTAATTACGCTATCCGCGAGATTACAGATCAACATGCACTACACGTTCGCGACATCTATATGGATTCTACCCTATATATGCAGAATGAAAAGGACTTTGAACCGGTACG
>CAMLLI010000376.1 GCA_946480685.1 uncultured Flammeovirgaceae bacterium
TATATCCAGTGTAGATTGAGAACCAACTGTAACTTCTCTGGTCTGGTAGCCAATAAAGCTGAATACCAGAATAGCATTGTCATCGGGTATATCTATAGTATATTTCCCGTTGGCATCGGTAACTGTGCCGACTGTTGTTCCCTTCACAACAACATTTACACCCGGCATAGCAGACTGATCATCCGAAGACGTAACGGTGCCGGTAATGGCCCGCTGTGTAATTTCGGTAACCGGTGGCGTTGGTTCCTTCGATTCTTCCACACGGGTTACATGTATATTGTCATTGATGCGTCTGAAGCGCAGATCGGTTTTGCCTGCAATCTCGCCCAGTAATGTGGCCAGGTCTTTCTTCTCCGTTGAGATGGAAAGACTATCGGTTGCTTTCAGGTTTACATGGTTGTAAGCAAAATGCAAACCGGTTGCCTGTTCAATTTCATGAAAGACATCTTTTATCGGACGATGTTGTATATGAATCGTGACATAGATGTTTTTCATGCTTTTGCGTTGTGCCATGGTGCCGTTATAGGACAGTAGAACGGTCATCGTAGTGCACTGTAAAATCAGACCATAAAATGCATACTTCGTCATGGTCAGTACTTTTTTAAGTAATGATGGTGTCATACCTTTGATATGTTTGTGTAATACAAATGTTTGCAGCATCTCCCTGCGACCTGCGAAATCCTGGGGGAGTTGCATTCGGAAGAGCTGGATCGTATCCGGCTCTTCTACTTTCAGGTTGAGTCATCAGCGTTCATCGTGTTATCAGTTTGGTTTAGGTTTGGATATATATACAGTTTTGCCTTCTACGCGAAAGGAGAAGTGGGAGGAATACGATATACCTTTTAACACCGTAATGAGTGCTTCTTTGTTGAACTCGCCCGTATACAGGCCCTTTACTTCAAATCCTTTCTCGACCTGGAATTCAACACCATACCACCGCGACAGATACGTGGTAACTTCTTCGAATGTAGCGTGATCAAATACAATTATACCGTTGCGCCAGGCGAGTATAAAAGCAGGATCGAATGTTGATTTCCGGAGTATCTTTTGATTTTCGTTATAGCTCGTCATGTCGTTCGGCAACAGCAATGCAGAGCTGCCTTCCGGTGTCATCACCTGCACTTTTCCCGTGAGTACGGCTACGTGATTGTTCTTTTCATTTTCGTATGAGCGAATATCAAATGAAGTGCCCAGCACACGCGTTGAAAAATTTTTGGTATGCACTACAAAAGGAGCGTGAGCATTTTTAGTTACCTCAAAAAAGGCTTGCCCGGTGAGATATACTTCGCGTAACGTATCAGAAAAACGAGTCGGATATTTGAGCTCACTCACGGAGTTAAGCGTAACAATAGAACTGTCGGGCAGCATTATGGTTTTCTTTACTCCGCCGGGAGCCGACTCATAATTATACTCGATCGCTTTTGCAATGTGGCTGCCTTCGTTCTCTTTCCTTAAAGTAAAATAACCCACCAGTGCAATGCTTGAGAATATGATTACAGATGCAGCTGCCAGCAACCATGCATTGGAGCGCCCCGAAGTATAGTTCTCTTTCTGCTTTGCATTTTCCTGAAGCAGGTTATCGAGGATTTTGTAATATGTAGCATCATCCATGCTGTGCGGCTCTTTAATTTCGAAGGAGAGCAGCAGATCGCGGGCAGCGCCCAACATTTCTACCTTGTCGGGATTTTCTTTCAGCCAGTGCTGCCAGTAAGCAGACGATTCCTGGGTGGGAGAGAGAACCCACTGCACAAAATATTCATGCTTTAGAAAGTCTGTTTCAGTACGCGGGTCAAATGCCATAGGAGGGGATATCGGTTAAGTCTAAATCTTCTTTTGTATAAAGAGACACACCGCGATGAAATGACTACACCGTTTTTAAACTTTTTTTTATGAAAGCTCAAAAAAATGTTTTGGCAGGATAAGGATCAAACGCAGATGCTGATGTGTAGTCGCAGTTATAGTGTGCGGAAGGGAATATACCCGAGATATACTATAGAAGCGAAAATTGAATTAAACGAAGAGTGAGAGGAAGCTAATGAATATAGTCAGTTCCTTTTTCCAGGCAGAAAGCAATTGTGATAACGAATCAAGGGCGCGGTATACCATCGTTCGCGCAGATTTGGTCGTGGATAACTTCATGGCCTTGGCGATCTCGGCATAGTTGAGCTCTTCAAAATAATGCAGCACCAACGCTTCCCGCTGACGTGAGGGAAGTTTGTTGCAAAAGTGCATCACTATTTTTTTCTGGTCGTTATTCAGGTTCGGATTAACGGAGAGATATTCTGCATTGATTGAAATCTGGAAGCTCTCATCTTCCATATCTTCGGGTATAACAAACTTGCTGTTGTGTTTGAGTTGTCGCACAAGTGATCTTCTGAATGCCGCGTACAGGTAAAATTTCACCGAGGTTGCTATACTGAGTTTTGATCGTGTTCTGATCAATGTTAAAAAAACATCTTGTATAGTATCTGCGATGAGTTCTTTATCATGTGTAAACTGTCTGCCGTAATTAAAAAGCTTGTTGGCATATTGATGATATAGGGAGGCAAGCGCTTTATCATCTCCTTGCAGGAAATCGATCCAGACTTGTGCTTCAGTAGTATTTGTTTCAGGCTGAACAAACGGCTCAGGACCAGTTTCCCGGAAGCGTTCTTGAACATGTAGACTTTGCTCAGCCATGATTTTCTTATTAAAGTGTTTTATAAACACTTATAACTATTTGCATATATAGCATTCATTTCAAACGTTTGCAAGAGAAGCTGGTAAATTATTTTGCAAGCCCTCTAATTTGCTTGAAATGTTGGGTTTGATCAGGATGAAGGAGATTCTGGCGCACTAAAAAATAGGGGCACTTGATATTAATCGCAGCAGTGACCAGGCGTTAAATCTTTAGACAGCACTTTCGCTGAAAGAGGACGCTAATAAATGAGACGGCCTATAATCGCAGCAGGCGCACTATATATAGGTGTATATATGTTGGTTGAAATATTACGCCCGCAGGTTGTCTTGATCTGAACGACTACCCGTACATCGATACTATATAGTCTTCTGAGCACCCTGTCAGACGATAAAAAAGACCGGCTGCAAATTTTTGCAGCCGGTCTCTATATAGATATACTTATTTAAGTACTATTCTGATCTGATCGGTCTTACGATCGCTGTTTTCTACACGCAGGTAATAAATCCCGCGTGGAAATGTATGAACCGGAATATTTAATGTTTTCTCGTCACTGAACGCGGTGGTAAGTTTATCATGCGAAATCTTATATACTACCTTTTGTGTTTTTTCACTGTATAAACTTATCTGCTGCGGTAACGCTACGGGTGTATCGTCAAAACTCAATGACAGTATATCGGATGTTGGATTCGGATATGCAACACTCATACTTCCACAATTGCTAGCATAAAATGTTTTCGAGTAAGGCGCGCTTATACCACAACTGTTCTGTGCGGTTACCGATATTGATTGAGACGATGCCGCAGAGCTATTTACCATTAACATGGCCACCGATGTATATACTCCCAGCCCATCGTAGTCTGTAAAATACGGAGCCCAGCTTCCGAAATTCCAGTTATACTGTGTTACGCCCTGTGCACTTTGATTTGAATTTCCAACCGCTATACCCAGGTTATAGTTGTAGCAAAGTTGATTACCGGACGGAGGTCCCATACGCACAGTTAAACTGGATATAGGAGAGGGGGCGCCAACAGTAACCGTCTTGCTTAATGCAACTACGCCACAGACACCACCGAATGTTGCTGTTATTGTAACCGTACCGGTAAAGCTTCCCACACGTGATGCCACGCCACTGCTATTGATCGTTACTCCGCTGGCGTTACTACTCGTCCAGTTGATAGTTGTTCCTGCAGGTTGATTGGTAATGGTAAATGTAGCACTCGGACAAATGTGTGAAGGTCCTGAAAGCACGGCATTATTTATAGCAGCCTTCACAGCACCAAATGCATTCAGTCGTCCGAAACCAAATGTATTATCGAAGCCGGATGATCCCATATCGGTAGCAGTTTGTTGCAGCAGTGTTCTTACTTGCGTTTCTGTTAATGTAGGGCTGGCAGACAATACGAGCGCTGCAACACCAGAGACCTGTGGAGCTGCTGCGGAAGTTCCATTGAACCCATTGAAGAAATCTCCTGCATCATATCCGTTAGCACCGGGGCGATCAATGGTGCGAATATTTCCGGCAGGTATATTACAGCCACCGATCTGTGCTCCGCCCGCAGCACCGGAAGGCGCCACCAGATCCATTTCTGCACCGCGGCTGCTATAGTCATGTATATTTCCGGTGTTACTGATAGCACCTACGGTTATAACACCGTTTACTTTGCCAGGAAAAGCAACGCCATTAAAGCAGTCAAGGCATCCGGATACGGGATGCATATTGCCGGAAGAAAAAACAACAACACACCCGCGCGTTACACCATTTCGTACGCGTCCTAAAGTACGCGCGTTAATTATTTCCTGTTCAATAGCAGGTATATTATCCGGTGATCTGAAACCCCACGAGTTACTGATAACATCTGCATTTCCGAAGGCAGGATCCCAGGCTCTGTTGATAGACGTTACCAACTGTGCTATCGTTTCACCACCAACGAATATATTTACTGGGTATATCAATGCATTCGGCGCGATGCCGGCAACACCCAGCGCATTATGTGATGCTGCAATTATACCAGTGCAAGCCATACCATGTCCCACGCGGTTTGTTCCTGCACAGATGGCATTTGGACGACCAAATCCGGTGGGGTTTAAAACTGTAAATCCCTGCAATACTCTTCCGGTTAAATCATTGTGATCTTCAACGCCATCATCAATCACGGCAACACGTATATCACATCCTCGCGTGATGTCCCATGCTTCTGGAGCATTTATATCTATATTCGTTGTTCCTCCAAGTTGTCCCGTGTTGTTGAGATAATATTGATCGCCAAATGTAGGATCCGCAGGAATTAAATGTTTTTCTATTTGCGCCATGAAGTCCGGGTGGCACCACTCAACCAAACCGCTCTCGTGAATTTTATTGGCAATGTCCAATACATTTGCTCCTTTCGTTGCTTTAAAGAAATAGGTGCGCTGGGAAGTGTTTCCCTGCTGCGATATACCATTCTCGGCCAACCGTCTGATCTGATCGATTGTAACGCCATTCTTCGGACGAAAAATTATATCACCGTTCAGGTAATAGGGAACACCATTTCCATAATATACCGGCAGTTGAAATTCTATATCCGAAATATTCAGGCTTGCTCTATTCGCCGTTGCCTGCTTTAATAGAATAAAGGGTTGTCCACCAATAGAGAT
>CAMLLI010000377.1 GCA_946480685.1 uncultured Flammeovirgaceae bacterium
GATACCTTGTAACAGATCGTCTACGGTAACGACTTTGTCATTGCGATTCAATGCTAGCAGCGATGCAAATTGAACAACATTTATAATGGAGCCTCCGGATAATTCGTACTGCTGTGCGATACGTTCCATGTCCGTGCTCGAGGGCGGCTGGCATACTTCGCTGAAAGCACCGTTCCATAAACGAAGACGTTCGCGCGGCTGTGGTTTCTGAAAATGTATAATGGACTGCAATCGTCTTGTAAAAGCTTCATCAACATTGTTACGCATGTTTGAAGCGAGTATAACAAGTCCGGGGTAGTCTTCGAGACGTTGCAGTAAATACGCAATCTCCTGGTTGGCATATTTATCATGCGCATCCGATATACCGGTACGCTTGCCGAACAAGGCATCGGCTTCATCGAAGAACAGTATCCAGTTTTTATTCTCGGCTTTGCGGAATACTTTTTCAAGATTCTTTTCGGTCTCTCCTATATATTTTGAAATTACCATTGACAAGTCAACACGGTATACATCCAGGTTATATAGTTTGCCGAGCAACGCTGCGGTTAGTGTTTTGCCGGTGCCGGGAGGCCCGTGAAATAAAGCTTTATACCCGGGCTTTAGTTTTTTGTCCATCCCCCACTCCTCATATAGTGTCTTTCCATACTTTAACCATACGCGAAGTTCATCGAGCTGCTGTGCTGTAAATTCATCCACGACCAGATCAGACCAATCCATTTTTGTTGTAAGACGCTTGGCCGGAAACTCCATGCTGAATGTAGGCTTGCGAATATTGCCGGTAGTAAAGAAGTCTACATATTCATCGGTGATGAGAATGGAACTACTATAAAAAGGTTCACTGCTGCCGCTTTGTTCGAGCTGAATAATGTTGTGCGCGGAAAATATATGATCCGGCTCAAACAACCGATATACCCGGAAACGATAACTCAGATCATTGCCCGCCAGCAGAAACAACGCTGTCTCAATGGTGGGAACAAAACCACTATGCCGGTTTCCTTTTACACCACCGAACTCAGTATAGCCGCGGCCCAGCGGTTTGTTGACGGAGAAGAACACATCCAACAGATGAGGTTGTACATGCGGAATGATAGCGAGGATCAGCACGAGCCGCTCATCTGCGTTGAGCTTGTAGTAATTAACGAACTCGGCATATACCGAAGTGTCTTGTGTCAGATCGGGTATCGGTATGCTTTCGCCCAGCCCTACCGTTGTAAGATTGTCCGGGTGTGACGCTTTGGTGACGGGGCTTCGGTTTAAGATCTTGTTGATCCAGCCGTGCTCTTTCTCCTGCTGTATTTCAAGTTTCTCCTTGGGAAAATAGTCCTGCAGTCGTTCGTTTACTACGCGTGCAAACCAGGCGATCTCGCGCGCAAGTGTCTCTGCATTGCGATCCAGCGGAGAACCCGTCATACCGGCTTCCGACACGATCAGGTCTTGTCCCATGCTATTATGTTTACCATTCAACATAGATCAGATAATTATTCCAGGGCAATGTTATCGTAGTATATCCCCACGGAAGTTTCTCCAGCAAAACATCCATTGTCTTTCGTTCTACTTGCAGCAGCCAGTGCGAATCATTTCGGGACAGGCTTCCGTCACGCATCATAAAACTGCTCCGCAAGCCATCGATGGAAGTATTGCGAAGTGCCTGCCAGTGCTCAATGATTGCGCGCAATAAGACATGCGCTTCATCCAGTTCCTCTGGTGTTAATGATGCGTCCACCGGCACAGGCTCTTCAAGTGGTATACCACACAACAACTTCTCGAGCACCAGACTATATTCAGGAGTATATTGCTCACCGGAGCAAAGAAATCGTATCAACTGCACGGCTTTATATTGTTCAGCTTTACTCTTCCAGGCTACCCCGCTCAATAAATTAAGTTTTTGGAAGAACGGTCGGAGAAATTGCGCCAGCAATACAGCACCCGCATATTTTGAAATATACTTTTCGGCGGAAGGTATTGCATCAGCAGCCGGTAAATTTACATCTGCAGTTGCTCCACCGTCTGGCACTACTGCATGCGCTGCGGCAACGGCAGGCAACGCATTGACTATATCCTGTACTGTGTTCGCGGATGGGTTTGAAAAAAGACGAGCTATATTTTTCTCAAATATAGCTTTCAATGGATTGAGATTGCCTGCATCAGATAAGGCGGAAGCATTTTCCAATACAATGTCCGTGAGTAGTAAAGCGGTCCACTCACGGTTCGGTGCCGGTACTATATTTCGCGCCACAATCATGTCAACCCATGTTTTATATACCTGTACAGTCTCAATCAGCAAAGGCCACACGTTTATAATTTCGTTGCGAACCTCCGGGCGTAGCTGCAAAACAATTCTTCGCCAAAGATTTTCGTTAGACCGGTTTCGTTGCAGGAAAGACCTTAATTGTTCTGGATGCTGCTGCAGTTGTTCAGCAGCAATCGCGTTAATATCTAAAGCCTGTTCATCAGCCCACCATGGCATCGTGCCTGCGAGTAAAAAATATTGCAATAGCTCAACCTGTGAGCGTTGTATTGATTCCCCGCGCGCTTCCGGCGAGATCGAAGAAATTTTCTGTACCAGTGCTTCTTCAAATTTTCCGGAGAGTACTTCTGCAAAGCTCTGGTAAAATGTATGCGAACTGAATGTGCCCAGATCAAGCTCCAGCTTGTCCAGGTGAATCCATTCGTTTTCCGATATATACCGGGAACATACACGATCAATTACGACCTCAACCTGTTGCTGCAGTACAAGTGCAAAGTTATGTCGCAGTTGCAGTGCCTGCTCTTCGCTTGGGCAATGAATTTCGATGCGTAATTGATTTACCAGATGCTTCATTCTGTCTCTATAGTCTCTTCATATATAGTGTCTCAAGGGCTTAGTCATGGCACTCATCTTCACAGCATCCGCACGGCTTCAGTGTATTGATTACTTCTACCAGCGGATTTACATGCTCGTATGAAGGCATCTCTGTGAGCGCCATCTCGCGGAGCCACTGTTGGTATACATTTTCAAACTGCTTCATATCGCTCGTGCCGATCCACATAATTTTAATGTGGACATGAGCGGGTGCTTCTGACTGAATTGTTTTCTCCACCAGTGCGCGGAATGTAGGATCGCGGAAACGTTTCGGCCAGCATGGCAATACAGCGGTTGCGCGGAACGAATACGGATCTTCATTATGATCGCACGGATTTTCCTGGCAGTACATGTCCAATTCAAATGCAAAGAAACGCATCAGGTTTTGTATCTCGACTTCGATATCGTTCAGAACTATATCTCCGTTCTCAACCTGCTGTTTTGTAGGCTTGTTGAAGATAAAGAGACTTTGTGCGAGCACAACATCATTTTCACCATGAATAATAAAGCTATATTTCAGTTTGTCGGGATCTTCCTGCTGATTGGAGATAATCTCATATTGAATCCGTTCCGAGCCGTACTCCTGCAAATCGCGAACGCGCTTGGCAAGTGATTCATAGCGTCTGAACTTCAGCGGCACCGGTTCTTCATTTTCATCAGGCGATACTTCCTGGAAGAGTATAGATTGATCGAACTTCTTCGTGGTTGGATTTTCACGGAAGTATTCCAATATCCACGGCATTTTATCATAGCACTTCCGTGCCGGTATACGCCTGATCTTCTTCCGATACTTGGGTGTCTCAGTCTCTTCAAGACCTTTGCCGAGATCGCATTTGTCAAGGCAAACATCCAGTAATTTTACTTCGATAGGCTCATTCGCTTCGTCCAGTATCTCATCGAACTTCGGTCGCAGGAGTAAATGCTCTACGAGATGAAATCCTTCATTATCATTCATACGATCAATGAGATACTGTAGCTTTTTATATACTTTCTCACGATCCTGCCGCGAAGTATATTTATTGCTATACCCTAGCACAACAGCTTCTTCTTCATTGGTATTGTCCCAAAGTTCAAACGAAAATGTACCGACCTTGCCGGCAGATTTACGCGTGTGATGTTTCAGGTCATCGAGGAACTTGAAGTACTTCCGTTCATCTGCATAGGTAAGAATTTCATTAACAAGTAAATCCGTACAGCAACCTGCTATTACCTCTACGCTTGTAAGCAAAACTTCTTTTGTCTCCGGGTCTATAATTTTTATAACGTTGAGCGGCTTGCCAAGCTTGTTTACTTTCTGTGATGTTGTATTTGTTTTCGGGTCGGTAACCATCACCGGTTCGATCAGCAGAAAATCTATGGACAACGTTCTTCTGTCTGCACATTTGAAGCCGAGTAAGCGGCTTACTCTTCGCTCCGTTCCCGATACATTGGAAGTGTCCCATATTTCCGGATGTGCATAGTTATACCCTTTGCCTCGGTTCGTACTTATTTTGTAGTACTCTCCGTTGGCGAGTATACGAATCTTGTCGGACGCAAGGCGCTGTTCAACTTTATAGGGCGTGAGCCAGCGTGTTATACTTTCATACTCGGTGAGGTCTTCACTAAACCTCGCCAGCATGTGATTCAGAAATTTATTTCTTCGTGTCAGAAATTTCTTTGGAGTCTCCACGAGGTTCTCCAATACCTGCGTGAAGTCGTGGAGTATCTGATCCCAATGATCAGCTCCACGACCCTGATGATCAATCAACAGTTTTTGCAGGTCATCAATCTCCGTTAACGCGCGGGTAAAGTAAGTCCGGTTAACGGTATCATCGAATGTGAACAGGTCTTTCACATGGTTAAGCTGTACGAGGTAGTCCGCCATGAGCTGCTCAAAGAAAAGCAGGTAGCCCTTGAGTTGTAACGCTTGTATTTTTCGTTTATCACTGGCATCGGCGGGTAAACCGGCACGTTCGCTTACACCGTAACACATCGGCAGTGACTCGGTTACGGGAAAGTAATTTTCGAGTTCCATATACTCTCCGGTTGGCACTGGCAAATCACGTTGCACGCCTTCGAGTTTATACTTGCGTTCGAGTACCTTATGGTCATGAAACATCTTCAGCATGCGATCCGGGTTCCGGTCATTGGGTGAACCAAGGTTGTAAGTAATGAAATCGCGCTGCTTGCAAAACATCATCGTTGACATGGACGGCTGTATCCGTGCAATCTTCTTCTCTTCCTGCAGGAAGGTGATCCATTCATTAAAGTAATTTTTACCCGAGCTGTCGTCATCAAAGCCGAGGAAAGGTAAACGCAAATAGGTAATAGCCTTTACGCCTGGTATATCTGCAATCTCATTGATGATATCAGACAAACGAATATCACGGTACAGATCGGTTTTCTCCAGTTCGCTCTCTTCGATAAAGCCATGCTTCAGTGCCGGTCCTTCAAAGATCTCGTCAATAGTATACCCCTTGTCAAGCAT
>CAMLLI010000378.1 GCA_946480685.1 uncultured Flammeovirgaceae bacterium
CGATGACGATGAACGGTGCTGTTCTTCCAATCATGGCGTTTTATATCGTGGCTGCCGAAGAGCAGGGAGTAAAACCTCAATTGTTGAGTGGAACTATTCAGAATGATATACTCAAGGAGTTCATGGTGCGGAATACCTATATATACCCGCCTGCGCCTTCCATGAAGATTGTTGCCGATATATTTGAGTATACTTCGAAGTATATGCCGAAGTTCAATTCCATCAGCATCAGCGGCTATCACATGCACGAAGCGGGCGCACCTGCACACATTGAACTGGCCTATACCATTGCCGATGGACTGGAGTATATACGAACCGGTTTGAAGGCCGGTATAGCGATCGATGACTTTGCACCACGCCTCTCCTTCTTCTGGGGCATCGGTATGAATTTCTGCATGGAGATTGCCAAGCTGCGTGCCGGGCGGTTGCTATGGTCGTATGTAGTAAAGCAATTCAACCCGAAGAATCCGAAGTCGATGGCCTTGCGTACTCATTGCCAGACATCCGGATGGAGTTTAACGGAGCAGGATCCCTATAACAACGTAACGCGAACCTATATAGAAGCACTGGCTGCTATATTAGGTGGTACGCAATCGCTTCATACCAATTCACTGGATGAAGCGATTGCATTGCCAACGGATTTCTCTGCACGTATAGCACGCAACACGCAACTCTTCATCGAGAAAGAAACCGATGTAACCAAAGTAGTGGATCCGACCGGTGGATCATACTATATAGAAAGTCTCACGGCAGAGCTTGCTGAGAAAGCCTGGGAACTGATTGAAGAAGTTGAAAAGTTAGGAGGCATGACCAAAGCGATTGAAAGCGGTATACCGAAGATGCGCATTGAACAGGCAGCCGCTGCGAAGCAGGCACGTATCGATTCCGGCAAAGACGTGATTGTTGGTGTGAATAAATATCAAACCGATGAAAAGGTTATACTCGATATACTGGAAGTTGACAACACTGCTGTACGCAACGAACAGGTTACACGCCTGCAAACATTGCGCGCAGAACGCAACAATCAGGAAGTTGAAGCTGCTCTGCAGGCGCTTACACGTTGTGCAGAAAGTGGAAGCGGAAATTTACTGGAGCTTGCTGTAGATGCTGCGCGCAAGCGTGCTACACTAGGCGAAATATCCTCAGCACTTGAAAAAGTATTCGGACGATATAAAGCAACGATACGATCTGTTTCAGGAGTATATTCAGGAGAAATGAAAAGTCAGAAAGAATTTGAAGAAGCACGCGCCCTCTCCGATCGCTTTGCTGAGCTCGATGGACGCAGGCCGCGTATACTGATAGCGAAAATGGGACAGGATGGTCACGACCGTGGTGCTAAAGTAATTGCTACAAGCTTCGCGGATCTCGGCTTTGATGTAGATATAGGTCCGCTCTTCCAGACTCCGGATGAAGTAGCTATGCAGGCGGCAGAAAATGATGTACATATAGTTGGTGCATCGAGTCTTGCCGGTGGACATAAGACACTTGTGCCTGAACTCATTGAAGCTTTAAAGAAAATTGGCAGGCCGGATATAATGGTTGTAGCAGGTGGGGTTATACCGCAGCAGGATTATGACTTTCTGTATAAATCCGGAGTATCTTTCGTCTTCGGGCCGGGAACGGTTATTACTGATGCTGCGAAGGAGGTTTTGAAGAAGCTTATTGAGAGTTAAATCCATTGCACAAAGAACACAGAGGAGACGCAGAGGACTACAGAGGAAATATATACTTTGTGAACCTTGGTGTCTTCTCTGAGAACTCTGTGCCATTGGATTTTATCACTCCGCTATAGCAACTCCAGCCCCAGGTCCGCGTAACACTGCACCGTTACGCACACCCGTATGCTTCCCTCCTTCGGCCGTAATAGCACCATTTACGATTATATACTGAAATCCACTTGAGTATGCATGCGGACTACTGAATGTACTTTGATCACCTACCTGCGCTTCATCGAACACCACTATATCTGCAGCCATACCTTCTTTGATGAGGCCGCGATCACGCAATTGAAATTTTTGTGCTGGCAAAGATGTCATTCTCCGAATCGCTTCTTCCAGGCGAATTACTTTTAGCGTTCGGACGTATTGTCCTAATACACGCGCATTGGTACCATACGATCTTGGGTGAGGTACACCCGATCCATAGCGTGCTATACCAGCATCAGACGCAAACATATTGTAAGGGTACTGCATGATGCGCCTGAGGTCCTCTTCATTCATGCTGAAGAAAACCATTTGTGCGCCACCGTTCTCTACCATGTCCAATATAGTTTCTACTTCAGCGTCAGCTTTCTTCTTTCTGCCTTTTATAGCATTGATCTCGGTAATACTTTTACCATTCAATGTAGTATCGGCACCATACCGCGCTACCAATGCATAGCTGTAATTCTTCAGTTGCTTACGCTTCAACGTAGACAGCATTTCGTCCTTGATCTGCTTGCGAATTGATTTATCATGCAAGCGAAACAACACTGAGTCGCGACCACCAGAGAACACCCAGCTCGGTAATGTCGTATTGAGCGATGTACTGCTTGCTACATACGGATACTGGTCGATCGTTACATCTATACCTTCGAGTCTTGCTTTTTCAAGCTGTGCTATTGTACTAACCGAGCGTCCCCAATTTGGTTTATATGTTACTTTAAAATGCGATATCTCCACCGGTATATTTGCTACACGACCAATGTTAATGGCTTCTTCAATCGCTTCTGTAACGTGATCACCTTCATCACGAATATGCGAGGCGTATACACCCTGATGCCGTGAAGCTGCCTTAGCCAAACCAATTACTTCCGGTGTTTTGGAATATGTACCCGGTACATATATAAGTCCGGTAGAAAGTCCGACTGCACCCTGCAACATTGCCTGCTCTACCAAATCTTCCATTTGCTTTTGCTCTTCTGCACCAGGATCACGCTGACTCTCACCCATCACGGCCCTGCGCACACTGTTATGCCCTATGAGTGTCGCTATATTTACAGACATCTTTACACTATCAAGTCTGAAAAAATAACGCGCTATATCTGTATTAGACGAACCACAATTACCCGTAACAACCGAAGTAACGCCATCATGAATAAAGTTACCGGCCGTGGGTATCTTCAAATCATTACCTTCTATATGTGTATGTACATCAATAAACCCGGGAGCAACTACCAGACCTTTTACATCAACTACTTTACGCGCATCGGCCACTCCTATCTTTCCTATGGCAGCAATCTTTCCATCCTTCACAGCAACATCTCCATAGTACCAGGAGTTACCCGTACCATCTACAATCTTTCCATTAATCAAAACTAGATCATATTGCTGCGCCTGAACCTGAAATGTCAGCAGCGAAATAACGAAGAGTAGTATGCGCATATACAGGGGTTATAAGTTAATATACCCTGTGCATCGCTTTAGTCTAAATGAATTACTTTCAACGGTGGATTATGTGTTTAAGTGTTTACGTGTGCAGGTGTTTAGGTTGCCTCCGGCTGATAACCTACACACGTAAAAACATGCACACGTAAACACGTCAAATCACTCCTTACTCTTTGCTTCTTGCTTCTTCTCCTCGCCTTCTTTCTTAAAATCGATTGAAGTCGAATTTACGCAATAGCGTTGTCCTGTTAACGTTGGGCCGTCATCGAATAAATGTCCTAAGTGAGAACCGCAGCGGGCGCAGAGTATTTCTGTACGAACCATGCCGTGTGAGCGATCTACTACTTTTTTGATTTTGTCGCCGGCAATTTCCTTGTCAAAACTTGGCCAGCCGCACTCCGATTCAAATTTCATGTCGGATGTGAAGAGTTCGTTGCCACAGGCAGCACAGGTATACATTCCCTTTTCATGATGCAAATAATATTTACCGGTAAAAGGACGGTCAGTTCCTTTTTCGCGAAGTATATAGTATTGCTCGGGAGTCAGGATAGCCTTCCACTCAGCGTCAGTTCGGTTGATCACTTTACTTGTATCGGATACAATCTTTGCCTTGGCAGTTTTTTGTTTTTCTGTCGGCTGACTGTTGCCCGTGCAGGAATAAAGCTGGAAGGCTATTAGTACGATCACAATAATTCTATGCATACGATTCGATGTATTTTTTGCTATATACGTCAAACACCATTACGCCGGATTTGGTTTAATCAATGTTTGTCTTCTACGCGACAATCGCTCGACTCTTCCACGTGATTTCCGACCGCCTCTGCTAAGGGATCTCGTGTTCGCAGGCCATTCCCTTATTTTCAAATTCAATTGTAACGTGGTGAACACTTATCTTTTTAAGTTCATTCTTGATCTTTGATTTCAACAACTCCAATGCTTCTGCTTCGAGTGGTTGCTTCAGCACAGCATGTGTTGTCAGAATATTATAGCGACCATCCATCGTCCAGATGTGAAGGTCATGTGTATCTTCTACCTCCTGAAATTTGCTGAACGTTTCGCGTACCCTCTCTTCAGATACAGCTACCGGAACGCCCTGCAAAATAATCTGAAATGCGCCCCGCATATTCTTATATACATTTACCAAAATGATAATAGCTATAATTACCGAAAGCAACGGATCGATGATCGGAGCATCTACAAACTTCATGATAATACTACCGACCAGCACTGCAGCCCATCCCAATACATCTTCCAGGAAATGAAGCGATATAACTTTTTCGTTAATGGATTCGCCTTTCTTCAGGCGTAGCATAGCCGCACCGTTGACGACTATACCTACGATCGCGAAAATGAGCATTCCTGTTGTATCAGGTTGCTCGGGATTAAAGAGTCTTGTCAGTGCTTCTTTGAGAATCAATATAGAACCGACAATCAGTACAATCGAATTGATGAACGCTCCTAAAAGTGAGAAACGCTGATAACCGTAAGTATATACTGCATCGCGTTTCTGTTTCGATTTACGTTCAAAATACCAGGCGGTGCCCAATGAAAGACTATCCCCCAGATCGTGCAGTGCATCGGAAAGAATAGCGACCGAGTTGGTATAAAAACCACCAATCAATTCCAGCAAGGCAAAGCTGGTATTGAGCCAGAACGCTACGCGTATATTGCCCCCGTGGTGATGATGATGATGACCGTGCCCATGACTATGGTCGTGATGATCGTGATCGCCGTGATCATGATTATGATCGTGCATACTACTAACACTTTAAAACCGCTCCAATTTGTGCACAAAGGGGCTGCAACAGGAGTGCATAAACATTATTTTTTTCAAGTGGATGACCGCTTTTTATCTCGCATACTTATGTGACCCTGAAAATCCAACTGAATTTAGTAGCTTAGATGAGATCGGAAGAGCACACGTCTGAACTCCAGTCACGAT
>CAMLLI010000379.1 GCA_946480685.1 uncultured Flammeovirgaceae bacterium
TCAGGTTAAGTAACTTCGCAGGGTACGAAGCACTGTAAAGATAAGAAACTGCCTCGAAGATTCATGTAATCAAGGCATCCTTTGCTGTTACGATATCACATGACTGATATTTCAATTGACTTCCGTATTTTACATAAATTGCATATATGAAAAGGGTAAAACTCTCGGAACCGGAATTGCCTGCATCAGCGGAAGAAATACTGGAGCAGGAACGAAAAATTTTACTGGAACTGGGAAATGATATTACCAAGGTACGCGAGAAGAACGACCTGCTCATCCTTTTCAGAAAACGGATCAAGGGATTATTTTACTTTACGCATACGATCGTTACCCTGATCGACTACAAAGACGAAACGTATGTACCTTTTCTTCTGGACAATGACGGATCACCGATCCGGTCGCACGAACGTTACCAGGAAATGGTGCACTCACGTTTTTCCCTGAATGAGCCTTTCATACAGGCCGTGCTGCAATCCAACGAACCTATATCTTTTCTGTTGGAAGATGTTATGAACGAACCGAAGAGCCCCGCGTTCCTTCGTGTTAACTATGAAAAAGGTGTACGTGAAATTCTGATGACACGACTGGTAAAAGAAGAAAAGCCTTTCGGTTTCATTCACATCTATAATGATAAGCCCGGCAGCTTTACCACCGAATTCCGAAATGTAATTAAAGGTATTGCTCCGCAGTTGTCGAGTGCTGTCTCAAACATTATCAAAAACGAAGAGATCGTTAAAAAAGAAAAAGAGAAATCATTCCTTCTCGATTTCAGCAGTGAGATTGCTACCGTACGAACGAAAGAAGAACTGGCGCGCGCTGTGCGCACTGCGCTAGGAAAGTTGAATCCGTCAGGTGGTTTTGTTATTCGCAGGATCAACGAAGACAACACCACGATGAGTCCCTATATATATGACCTTCGTAAACTGCCCGATGCCAAGACATGGAGCTTGCAAGACAACACGCAGCACCCGGTGAATGATGGACTGCAGAATCGTGTATTGAACAGCGCAATTCCGTTGTTGTTTAATGTTGAAAGAGAAATCAAACGCGGCATCACATCATCGTATCTCCAGCACTGGAAGACGATGGGTGTCCAGGAAATTGTCGGTATACGCTTGCGTAATGGAGAGACTAATCACGGAATTTTATTCCTGGATATAGCGGAGATCAACATCGATTTGCTGCAAGGTATATGTGCGCAGATATCGGTTGCCCTGGCCAACATTATGGCCAACGAAAAGATACACCAGAAGCAGGACGAGCAGGCGTTTTTGCTTGAGTTTAGCAACGACATTTCGCAGGTACGTTCGAAGCAGGATCTGCAGGACGCAATTTTCAGAGTGCTTGATAAAACGATGCATTCACAACTGGCAATGATCCGCGTGTTGCATGATGATGGCGTTCACTTGTCAGCGTTTATGTTTGATCGTTCGTTGTTCGAAAAAGCCAAGATAGATTTTGATAAAATGATGGCCACTCCGATCACCATCGATGAAACCTATACCGCGCAGGTTCTTGCGAGCAAAGATGGATTGGTATTTAATGTAGATGAAGAACTGAGGAGTGGTAATGCATACGCGAAACTATGGCAAACCACCGGACTAAAAAATATGTACGGACTGCCGTTGCGTGTTGGAGACCGAACGATAGGCACGATCTGGCTGCTCGCGAATCAACTGAGTCCATTACTCTTGAAAGGTATATGTGCGCAAATATCAATCGCCATTGCCAACATACAGGCGAATGAAAAACTGCTGGCGTATAAAAAACAACTTGAAGTAGAAAATGATTATCTGAAGGAGCAAATCAGGACTATATATAACTTCTCGGAGATCATTGGCAGTGGTGAACACATGCAGAAGGTATATCGCCTGATGTCGCTGGTTGCTGATTCAAATAGTACGGTGCTCGTGCTGGGTGAAACCGGTACGGGTAAAGAACTGATCGCGCGGGCTATTCACAATGCATCGGCACGAAAGGACAAGCTGATGGTAAAACTGAATTGTGCTGCACTGCCTGCTAATCTTATTGAAAGCGAATTGTTCGGTCATGAGAAAGGAGCTTTTACGGGCGCTATCGACAGGCGAATCGGTAAATTTGAACTTGCAAATAACAGCACGCTCTTCCTTGACGAAATTGGTGAACTGCCGCTCGATGCGCAGGCCAAGTTGTTGCGTGTGATACAAGAGCGTGAACTCGAGCGCGTGGGAGGAAAACAGGTTATTAAAATTGACGTGCGACTGATCGCAGCTACCAACCGTAATCTTGAAGAAGAAGTTAAGGCCGGACGTTTTCGCGCTGACCTTTACTTTCGTTTGAATGTATTTCCGATACACCTGCCTCCCCTGCGCGATCGCGCTGAAGACATTGAAGCTCTCACGCATTTCTTTGTACAGAAATATAGCCGGAACACCGGACGCAAAATCCGGAAGATTGCTCCCAAAGTAATTCAGCAACTGCGCAGCTATACCTGGCCAGGCAATGTGCGGGAGCTGGAGCATTCCATTGAACGCAGCATATTACTGACAACAGACGGAACACTGAATGAAGTATATATACCGCAGCATGCTGACGCGGAAAAGAAAGATACAGCAGACCTGTTAAACCGTTCGCTGGAAGAAGTGGAACGTAGCTATATCATTGAAACGTTAAGACGTTGTGCTGGTAAAATTTCTGGAACCGGCAGTGCCGCTGAGGTTTTAAAAATTCCGGGCAATACGTTACACTCCAAAATAAAGAAGTTCGGCATCAGCAAGAGCGATTACTTCGCCTGACAACGGCTTCTAATTATCGTCTGGTTATTCACGAAGATTATCTCTCCGGGTACATGCACGTTCACTGTATTTCGTGAAACCGTTCGTGCTTTCACTAAATACAGTGAAGAAAAACAAGGGGCATTTATATACTTAACTGACTATCAACAGTTTGATTGATTGGCATTGCATTAGTAATCAGACCAATCGAACCAATAAAAAAACAACTATGAAAATTGTAGTCGTCGGAGGCACCGGCCTCATCGGAACCAAAGTAGTGTCTCAACTCAGACAATTCGGCCACCAGGTTATTGCAGCTTCTCCCAACACCGGTATAAATACTATAACCGGAGAAGGATTGGCTGAAGCTATGAACAACACGGATGTTGTTATAGACCTTGCCAACTCTCCTTCTTTTGAAGACAAGGCTGTGCTGGAATTTTTCCAGACGTCAGGACGCAATTTACTGGCAGCAGAAATCAATGCCGGTGTTAAACATCATGTAGCGCTATCTATTGTAGGCGTTGACATTATGCAAAATATAGGATATATGCGCGCCAAGCTTGTGCAGGAAGATCTGATTAAAAAGTCTGGTATACCGTACACTATAATTCGAAGCACGCAATTCCTGGAGTTCCTTGCGGGCATCGCGAACCAGGCAACCGATGGTAACGAAATACATTTGTCAGATGTACTCTTCCAGCCTATCGCTGCCGATGATGTAGCATCGTTCGTAGCGAAGTATGCATTGGCAACGCCGGCCAATGGTATCGTTGAAATCGCTGGGCCGGAACGTTTTAAAATGTATGAGATTGTTACACAATATTTACAGCATTCGCACGATCCGCGAATCGTAGTACCCAACGGCAAACCGGTATATTTTGGTGGAGAGGTTACGCATGCCGCACTGGTACCTGCCGGTGAAGCTGAAATAGGTGCCATTGATTTTGAACAATGGTGGAGTAAGCAACTGCAGCACGCCTGAGTACAATGATCTGCCACCTGTTGAAACGAAGATGACGGGTGACAGCTTGCTGAGGCGGTTGTAACGGGAATGCACTTTCCACCTGTTCGTGCATCAGGGTATCCCTACGCCGGATGTATATATCCTTACAAAAAACCGGTCAACAACACAGCAAGTCAACAGGCGGCAGATCAACATATATATGCTTGTTTATTGATTTACGATTCAACTATAGAAACAACCAATCACCAATATTATGAATATCCTCATCTCACATTCCGATCCTAAACATGCAAATGAACAGCCTGACGAACATCACATTGTTCATTATGAGCCCGCGCAATACATCAATGCCGGCGGTGAATTTATCGATGATGCGATCCGCATGCACGATCAGCCCTTACACACCGAGCAGGAAGGAGGCGAAAATAGTATAGCCATCAACTATGAAAATTTACTGTAGCGAATGATCACCTATAGTACAAATTCATATACCTATATCTGACGTCCATGCATACCGGGAAATCGTATAAACTTTCTGAGTTTCTTTTCTGGACCAGGAGAAGTATACTTTGGCTTTTGCTGATCGGCACCATCCCTGCGGTGCTCTACGAAGTGTTTGATGTTAAATGGATATCGGTGCCGTGGTCTGTTGTTGCATTACTCGGTACAGCTACAGCATTTATTGTGGGGTTCAAGAATATACAAACCTACAATCGTACGTGGGAAGCGCGACAGGTATGGGGCGCTACAATGAGTGCGAGCCGGTCGTGGGCAATGATGTGCCGCGATTTCATCAGCGACAGCAACAGGTCCCGGGAAATTATATACCGTCATTTCGCCTGGCTCACGGCTGTGCGATACCAGCTCCGATCGGAACGAAGTTGGGAAACAGCCAACAAAACCTACAACCGCGAGTATCGAAAGTTTTACACAGTGCCGGAGCGCGAAACACCGCTTGAGACAGAACTGTCTAAATATATAGTTAAAGAGGAATTGGACATTGTTATGTCGAAAAATAACAGGGCGGTATATTTACTAAGCCTGCAAAGCCATGCACTAAAAACGTTATATGACGATGGTCTCCTGGACAATTATCGGTTTATGGATATGCATGCTGCCTTAAGACAGTTTGCCGGTCACCAGGGGAAAAACGAACGGATCAAAAATTTTCCGTATCCGCGGCAGTATGCCACCATAAATACGTTGCTGGTAAAGCTTTTTGCTATACTACTCCCCTTCGCATTGCTGCGTGAATTTGATAATCTGAATGATACCATCACCGGTATATTTGCACGGACACATGGTTTGGCGTATTTTCCCTCCTGGTTGAACTCCCAGGCTAGTTCATCGAGAAAACGTCCGTATAGTATATTGCGCAGACGATAATTATACTTTCTCCTGCAACTGTGCACCGGTTACGTTTAAACCGGGAAAACCGTTTAGACAAAAAAATACGTTTTATTAATCAGAGACATAACATATCAACGTTCAGTAAATATAGTTGTCTTGACGCGAGAAAGTCACTATTTGTTATGAGTCAACATCCAGGTGAGTATCGCAAGCACCTGTGTACCCAACAACGA
>CAMLLI010000380.1 GCA_946480685.1 uncultured Flammeovirgaceae bacterium
ACTGCTGTCCTGAATAGGAAATACACCCGGAAAGCCATTCTCGTAAGTATCCTGCCAAACAGAGTCCTTCGAATCTTTCATGATATATTCAAATATGAGCAGCTGCCCTGGTTTCGGCTTCACGCCATCGCCAGCTTTTACTACCTGGAATTTAAAACCGTTGGGGGTAACTTTTTCTTCTGAATTCTTGCAGGCAGCACACAGCAGCAGCAATCCGATCAGCACGTTCGCGAGTTTGGTCATGTTCATGATTAGACAATGATTTAATTTATAAAGTTGGAATTGGTTAAATACTTTTTAATTCTCTTCGGCCAGCAACTGCTCTTTGTATTCAGGCAGAATGCTTAAAAATTTCTCGAGGGTTTGCTCCAGCGTGAGTTTGGTTTGTCCGCCGGATGCGTTGCGGTGGCCGCCTCCGTCAAAATACTTACGAGCCATATCATTCACTGAAAAATTTCCGAGTGAGCGGAACGACAATTTGATATTCTCTTTACGGTCGGATATAAGTACGGAGAGTTTTATTCCTTTAATGGACAAGCCGTAGTTAACAAAGCCTTCGGTGTCGCCTGTTTGTGAGCTGAAATTTTTCAACTCCTCAGCTGTAAGCACAATATAGGCTGTACGGTATTCCGGAATCACTTTCAGTTTTTGTCCCAGCACATAACCCATGAGGCGCAAACGCTCAATGCTGTTTGTATCGTATATCAGCTTCGATACTTTGGAAGGATTAGCGCCCAGTGCAACAAGCTCGCCTGCGATTTTAAAAACCTTGTGTGTGGTATTAGAGTGTCTGAAGCCTCCGGTATCCGTCATGATCCCTGCGTATAGGCAGTTCGCTATATTTACATCGATCAATGATTTATCACCGAGCTCTTCAATAAGTTGAAAAACAAGTTCAGCGGTAGAAGCTGCGGTGCCATCCCATTGTTCAAACTGCGCAAATTTTTCCGGCTCGAGATGATGATCGATCAACACCTTGGTAGCGGTGGCTGCACCTACTACTTCACCGAGGTCATTGATTCGGTTAAGACTGGAGAAGTCGAGGCAAAATATAGTGTCGGCATCAGCAATGAGTTGCTTTGCTTTTTGAGGGCGTTCTTTTTGAAAGATAACCACCTCGTTGTTTCCGGGCATCCATGAAATAAAGTCCGGATAGTCGCTCGGAGTGATTACCGTAACGGAATGTCCTTTCTTCTTCAGGTAGCCCGACAAACCAAGCGAAGAGCCCAACGCATCGGCATCGGGTTTAAAATGCGTTATAACAACAACCTTGCGTGGCTTGCTGAGGTATTCTTTAAAAGCCGTAATGTTCTGCATAGAGGCCTGGTAAAACAAGGGGCAAAAATGAGTAAAAATTCTTGATAGTTCACGCAGTGTTACGGCCAGCGGCACGCTTCATTCTGCATTTAATAGTTTGTTAAACCTGTTGAGTGTCTGTAGACTGTTGATCTTTTTTCTATTTTTGCGGCCGTTTACTAAAGGGTTGTGGCAAAAAGCATAACTCGTTATCCGTGCAACTAACTAACAAATGAATATGGCAACTAACAGAACTTTTACAATGATTAAGCCTGATGCGGTGAGCGCAGGTAATACCGGAGCGATTACAAAAATGATCGAAGAAGCCGGTTTCAAAATCGTTGCAATGAAAAAAACAAAATTGTCTGCTGAACAGGCCGGACAGTTTTATGCTATACACAAAGAGCGCCCTTTCTACAAAGATCTTTGCGCGTATATGTCATCCGGTGCTATCGTGCCAATGATCCTGGAGAAAGCAAATGCAGTAGAAGATTTCAGAAAGCTGATCGGTGCTACTGACCCTAAGAAAGCTGAGGTTGGTACGATCCGTAATCTCTTCGCTACATCTATCGAAGCAAATGCTATACACGGCTCAGACAGCGATGAGAACGCAGCAATTGAAGGAAGCTTCTTCTTCTCTCAGTTCGAGCAGTTCTAAGAAATCATCAGCATTGCTGATAAATAAGAAAGCCGCTTCATTCGAAGCGGCTTTCTTATTATGTATAGATAACGTTATGTTTATTTTTTTCTCAGTACGCTGTTGTTCTTGCTATACCCGAAGTATACAATGAAACCAAGCAACATCCATACAGCGGCTACTACCTGCGTGCGACCGTCAACATAGATAATCAATGCTGTACATACCAATATACCCAATATAGGTACGAGTGGCACTAACGGAGTTTTGAAAGGACGTTTAAGGTCAGGGCTCTTGACGCGCAACACCCAAACACCTATACATACCACCACAAAGGCGAAAAGTGTACCAATGCTGGTTAAATCACCCGCCATGCTGCCTGGTATAAATGCAGCGAATGCACCTACGAAGAAGAATAGAATGATATTAGACTTATAGGGTGTTCTGAATTTAGGATGCAGATCAGAGAATATTTTTGGAAGCAAGCCATCGTTCGCCATCGAGAAGAATACGCGTGACTGACCTAACAACATCACCAGAATTACCGAAGAGAAACCGGCAAGGATCGCTACAGTAATCGCGGTAGCAAGCCATCCGTATCCATGCATATAGGTTTCGATAGCATACGCAACAGAAGCTTCTTTACCGGCAGTTTTAAATTCTGTCCAGTTAGCAATACCGGTTAACACGTGCGAGAACAAAATATATAGTATCGTACACACTACCAATGAACCTAATATACCGATCGGCATATCGCGCTTCGGATTTTTAGCTTCTTGCGCAGCAGTTGATACGGCATCAAAACCTATGAAAGCGAAGAATACTATACTGGCACCTCCGAGCACACCGCCCCAGCCAAATTCGCGGAAGCCTTCGTGGCCTGGAGTTCCTTCCGGGATAGTGAACGGTTCATAGTTAGCAGGATTGATGAATCCCCAACCGATGGCGATGAACAACAATACGATTGCTACTTTGATGAACACAATGATCGCATTTAGCGATGCAGACTCCTGTGTTCCTTTGATCAGTACTGCTGTAAGTATAGCAAGAATAATAAGTGCAGGAAGGTTAATGATACCGTGCGTTCCATCGGCTGCAACTTCCAATGGTGAGTGACTGAACGCATACGGTATGGCCCCGTTCAAGAGCTTATTAAGATATTCACTCCAGGCAATGGATACTGTTGCTGCTCCCAAGGCATACTCTAATACGAGAGCCCAACCAATAACCCAGGCAACCAGTTCGCCCATGGTAGCATACGCATAAGTATAGGCACTTCCTGCGATCGGGATCATGGACGCAAACTCTGCATAACAAAGACCAGCAAAGGCGCAACCTATAGCTGCTACTATAAATGAAACTACTACGGCAGGCCCTGCGGCTTCGCTGGCTGCTGCAGCAGTTCTAACAAACAGACCTGCGCCAATAATGGCACCGATACCCAACGCCACCAGATTCGTTGCGCTAAGTGTGCGCTTCAGCCCCTTCTCAGAATCGCCGGCCTGTGCCAGCAGTTGTTCCAGAGGCTTTTTGATAAACAAACTCATTATCTTCTTCTTAGGTTAAGGTTTTTGGAAAAGTAATCAGCCCTAAAAGTAATAATAATAATGAATTTGGCTAACGCGTATTAGTATATGAGCGCTAAAATTATGACGTGTGGCTTCTTTTCGAAACCAACATCACGCAGGTATAAGAGCTGAATAAAAAATTATAGTTGGCCAGGTGTATCGCGTCTGTCTTCTGTGATGGGATGCTCTTTTACATCCCCGGATGAAGACGATTCATCGGAAGACACAGGCACAGTATCGTTAATGTGCTCACCAAAGAACCTGCGTTGAAACAGAAGAATAATTACTACACCTATAAATATTGACGAGTCGGCAATGTTGAACACCGGACTAAAGAACAGGAAGTAATCGCCACCAACGTATGGCATCCACGTTGGCCAAGTGAAATCAAACAACGGAAAGAATAACATATCGATTACCTGACCATGGAACCATGGTGTAGGTGAGTTAGCAGGTTGATTGTTCAGCAACACACCATAAAATGTACTATCAATTACATTCCCTACCGCACCACCAAGTATAAGCGCCATGCACCAGAGGAAACCTATGTGTGCATCCTTCTTCGCCATCTTTACCAGGTAGTATCCTATACCAAACATAGCTGCGATGCGAAAAGCAGTTAAAGCAAGTTTACCGAACTCATTGTTCCAGCGAATGCCGAACGCCATGCCTGGATTGAGGAGGTAATGTAGTTTGAAACCGAATTGCTCGTTGCCGACAACCGTTATCTCCTGGTGCAGGTACATGAAGTGATGCACCAACAGCTTGGAGGTTTGATCGATGATGATAACGAAGAGCGCGAGGATGAAGTATTTGTATATTTTCATGGAGCTGATTCACAATTCGGTTTGTAATTCATGCAGCCCATGATGACTCACGAGCTGCGTAATCACAAATTATTTCTTGACACTGATTTTTACTTTCAACATAAATTCATCCATATCTACTTCCGTAGCATCGGTTATGGTTTCTTTTAACTCTAAAGACAGCGCCTGTGTTTCGGTGCTGATGTAGTCTTTGAAAGCGGTTAATGCAGCCGTTACTACTTCACCGTCTTTTTCTACTTCAATACCAATTTTATCGAGCACTTCAAGACCCATATCTTTTCGAAGATTCTGAACGCGGTTTACAAAGTCGCGTGCTATACCTTCTTTCTTCAGATCATCTGTAATGGTGATATCCAGTGCTACGGTTATGCCCGCCTCGGCTGCAACTGACCAGCCCGGTATATCTTCGGATGAAATGAGTATATCTTCAAGCACCAGGTCAAACCCTTCTTTCGAAAGTTTACCCTGCTTTTCGATCTGCGCTATATCTTCTTTCGTGAAGGCATTGATCACCGCAGAAACTTCTTTCATCTTCGGACCATACTGTTTACCAAGTTTAGCGAAGTTAGGCTTTACCTTCTTCACCAGCACTCCGGATGTATCATCGATATACTCGATACCCTTCACGTTTACTTCTGCGAGTATAATTTCTTCTACCGACTTGATGCGTTTTGCAAAGGATTCATCAAGTACCGGTAACAAGATACGTTGCAGTGGTGTGCGTACTTTGATCTTGGCATTCTTACGGATGGAGTGAACCAGTGAACAGATCTTCTGTGCATATTCCATCGACTTCTCTAACTCCCCGTCTATGCGCTGTTGCTCCGGTTTAACAAGATCGGTTAAATGAACGGATGCATGGCGAAGTGGTGTATTGTTAGCCAGCGCTTTGTCTCGAATGTTCTCAGTAAGATTTCTATAGAGGAACTCACTGAAGAATGGCGCGATTGGAGCCATCAACTGGCTTACCACC
>CAMLLI010000381.1 GCA_946480685.1 uncultured Flammeovirgaceae bacterium
TCTGCGTAAATCCGCGAGATCTGCGGGAGAATTATTTCCCAAACGGATTCAAAGCCGACAGCGCGCGCTTGCCGCCACCCATCTTGTTCATCGTCTTCATCATTTTGCGCATATCGCTGAATTGTTTCAGAAGTTGATTCACCTGTTGAATAGACGTACCGCTGCCAACAGCAATTCTATTCTTGCGACTACCGTTGATGATATCCGGGTTCTCACGTTCTTCCAAAGTCATCGAGCGGATGATCGCTTCTACCGGTTTGAAAGAGTTATCATCTATATCTATATCTTTTATAGCCTTGCCCATGCCGGGTATCATGCCTAGGAGATCTTTCATGTTACCCATCTTCTTTACCTGCTCGAGTTGAGAGAGGAAGTCGTTGAAGTCGAACTGGTTTTTACGGATCTTCTTGTTAAGTCGCGCAGCCTCTTCCTGATCGAAAGCCTGTTGAGCTTTTTCAACGAGGGTTACAACGTCACCCATACCCAGGATACGACTCGCCATACGATCGGGATAGAAGCGATCAATAGCTTCCATCTTCTCACCCGTACTTACAAATTTGATTGGCTTGTCAACTACTCTGCGAATGGAAAGTGCAGCACCCCCGCGTGTATCACCATCGAGCTTGGTAAGAACAACACCGTTGAAATTCAAGCGATCGTTGAATGCCTTTGCTGTGTTCACGGCATCCTGACCCGTCATTGAGTCAACAACGAAAAGTGTTTCTGACGGATTGAGCGCTTCTTTCAAGCGTGCAATCTCATTCATCATCTCTTCGTCAACTGCGAGACGACCTGCCGTATCGACTATAACAATTCTATGATTGTTTTTTTTGGCGTGTTCAATCGCTGCCTTGGCAATTTTTACAGCGTCTTTATTTTCAGGCTCTGCATATACTTCAACACCCACCTGCTCTCCCAATACTTTCAACTGGTCGATCGCAGCAGGGCGGTATATATCGCAGGCAGTTAACAACACTGAGCGCCCCTGACGCTTCAGGTAGTTGGCGAGTTTACCGGAGAATGTAGTTTTACCAGAACCTTGCAGACCGGCAATAAGAACGATAGCCGGTGAACCGTCAAGCTTTATATCTTCACTCTGGCCGCCCATCAGGCCGGTCAGCTCATCGTTGGTGATCTTTACCAGTAACTGGCTTGGTGAGATGGACGTAAGTACATCCTGACCCATCGCCTTTTCTTTGATCTCGTCTGTTACCTCTTTGGCAACTTTATAGTTTACGTCCGCATCGATCAGTGCTTTACGGATTTCTTTTACGGTGGAGGCAACGTTGATTTCGGTGATGCTTCCCTGGCCTTTGAGGGTTTGAAAGGCCTTCTCCAGTTTATAACTTAAATTATCGAACATGGTGTTTGTAATATCTTGATTGTTTGTTGCCCGCAGATTTCGCTGATTTTTGCAGAAAATACTGAAAAAGCTCTGTACGAAATCTGGCAAGGGTGCAAAGTTAACCGTCCCCGGATAGGGAAGCAAATTGAGTTTTTATACAGTTAAATTTTGTACCAGCGCTTCGCGGATGCGCTGCCTCAACAAATGGACCGCATGTTTCATCGCATAATCTTCGGAGACGTCTTCGCCAGTGATTGTAATTACTTTGGAAACCCCAAGATCTTCAAGCTCGCGTGCTGAAAGTTCACACGAACCAGCCACCGCGATCAGGCGCTTCCGGTGTTTTCGGGCGAGCTGCGCTACTCCGTTAACGACTTTGCCGGATAAGGTCTGGCGATCAATTTTTCCTTCGCCTGTTATGATAATGTCGGCTCGCTTCACGTGCTCTTCAAGGTCAGTAAATTCCATGATGAACTGCATGCCGGGCACAACGGTAAGGCTGGTGAAAACCTGCAGTGATGCAGGCAATCCGCCACCGGCACCTGCTCCGGGAAAATTTACCGAACGATGGAAAGTCTTTTCAAGAAGCGATGCATAATGCCGGAGACCATCGTCCAGTGCGGCAACCATTTTTTCGTCAGCACCTTTCTGCGGAGCAAAGACATGCGCAGCACCTTGCGATCCGAACAGCGGATTGTCTACATCACAAAATATAGTCAATGCTATATCGGCAAGCCGGGGATGTAGTTGAGAACTATCGATGGTCTGAATATAGCGCAGGTTTTCGCCAATCGGTTTGAGTTGATTGCCGCGCGCATCGAGGAAGCGTGCGCCCAACGCTTCTGCTAAACCTATACCGGCATCGTTGGTAGCGCTGCCGCCTATACCGAGAAATATTTTTGTTACTCCATTGTCGAGTGCATGGCGAATGAGTTCACCGGTACCACGGGTAGTGGTGATCATCGGGTTACGTTCTGCTTTCTGTAGTAACTGCAATCCGGAAGCTGCGGCCATTTCCATGAGGGCAATGGAGCTATCACCGGATATACCATATACAGCATCGATCGGACGACCGAGCGGGTCGTGTACGCGTACCGTTGTAAATGTACCGCGACTGAATTTGGTGAGCAGTTCGCAAGAACCTTCTCCGCCATCGGCCAGTGGAAGCGTGTATATAGTTAACGTTTCGTTCAATTCGAGCAAAGCACCCTGTATTGTTTCACAAACCTGTTGTGCGGTAAGTGAACCTTTGAATTTGTCGGGAGCGATCAGGATGTTCATGCAGCTATACAGTGGACTGAACTATATCTCGCGTATTGATTGATTACCGGAATGAATAGTAAGGAAAAACTTCGCCTGCTTTAAATATACTTTTCTCAAGAGGCAGTTCGAGGAAGCCTGTTACATTTTTAAGATTGGCAAAATCGCCTGAGCCACCACCGGCATTCGGGTACGCCATCATTTTACCACCTTCATTCTTTACGGTTACCTGCAGAAAGTATGTGAGCTTCGGTTGAAAGGTATAGTCTTCTGCCAGCACCGCGTATGGTTGTTCTTTCGTTACGTGCAGGCTTTTCCATATCCACGGAAGTATATAGCGATAGAAGCACATATAGGTTGATACCGGGTTCCCCGGAAGGGCAAATACAATTTTACCTTTCTTTGATTCGCCAAACCAGAAGGGTTTACCGGGCCGCTGACTTACCTGGTGAAAAAGTTTTTTTACGTTGATGCTCTCGAGCGCTTCGGGTATAAAATCAAACTTACCTTTGGATACGCCTCCCGATACAATGAGTAAATCATGATTCTCAGCAATAACTTTCAGCGATTCGATTACAAAATCCTTCTGATCGTAAATATGATATTGGGTTGATTCCCACCCGATCATTTTCATGGCGGCATCTATAGCATAGGTGTTCGATCGTCTGATCTGGTGTAACTCCGGCACCTCGGTAACTTCAATCAGCTCATCACCACTGGATATAATAGCAGTACGCGGAAAAGAATATACAGGAACATCGACCATACCAACCGAAGCCAGTAACGCGATCTCGGCCGGTGAAAGTATAATGCCGGGCGAGAGGAGGGTATCATTACGTTCGGCATCCTGACCCTGCAAATGTATATTTTGCCCTTCTTCAATTGTATCAACTAACAGAGTAGCCATGTTACCTTGTATCGATACATCTTCGTAGCGAATTACTGTATCAGTACCTTCCGGAAGTATAGCCCCGGTCATTACCTCCATACAGTTCTGTACATCCTTCAGACTTTTCTGCGGCTGACCGGCTCCCTGTGTTTCTTCAATATAAAATTCACGCTTGCCGTTTTTCCATTCATCATACCAAATGGCGATGCCGTCCATCGCTACACGGTTGAAGGGTGGGAAGTCGCGGTCGGCCTTCACGGCTTCGGCCAGCACTCTTCCAACAGCATCGTTCAGGTCAACCTTGGTTACCGTGGGTTTAAAGAGATGTGATAACACAACGCGAGTCGCTTCTTCTACCGTTACCATGTTCAATAATTATTAACTTTGTTTTGTTTCGAAGATACATGAGTAAAAAGAAATTTACACACGTTTCGTCCAGCGGACTTCCGCAGATGGTAAACGTGTCCGATAAAAACAGTACCAGGCGTATAGCCAAGGCGCGGGCCATCATTAATGTAGGTCAGGAAATAATTGACCTCATTCAGCACAACGAAATCATCACTAAAAAAGGACCGGTGTTTCAAACGGCTATCATTGCCGGTGTAATGGGTGCCAAAAAAACAGCAGAGCTTATACCGTTCTGCCATCCGCTGGGATTGGAGGATTGCCAGGTACATATCCAGGTGGTTAAAGGAAAGATTGTGATTGATACCGAGGCTGTCATTACCGGTAAAACAGGCGTAGAGATGGAGGCGCTAACAGCCGCATCGGTTGCTGCGCTTACGGTATATGATATGTGCAAGGCGCTGTCTCACAACATTATTATTGAAGAAGTAAAACTGATGGCGAAGAGCGGTGGTAAAAAAGATTTCAAACGCAAGCAATAGCATGACACTGCGCAAGCGACTCTACCTGACACTGGAACCTACGGAGAAAGGCGGCATTATTGAACGTATTTTCGAGTTCTGCCTCGTTACCATTATTATCCTCAATATCCTTGCGATTATAGCAGACTCGGTGGAGGATGTCCGTAGTAAATATGACGCACTCTTTGTAAAATTTGAATACTTCACAATCATCTTCTTCACGGTTGAATATATAGCACGTATATACTCCATCGTAGAAAATCCGGAATTCAGTCACCCGATTAAAGGACGGCTCAAGTATATAAGACAACCGATGGCCATTATTGACCTGCTCGCGTTCCTGCCGTTCTATTTCGTTTTTCTCGATCTGCGTTTCCTTCGGATCTTCCGGTTGATGTCGCTGTTCCGCCTCTTCAAGATTGCGCGTTACCTGCATGCACTCAAAATTTTTAAACGCGTACTGGCCGACCGGAAAGAACAACTGGTATTGAGTTTTCTATTTATACTCTTTGTGCTCACCATTATATCGTTCATTATGTTCTATGCCGAGCATGATGCGCAGCCTGATAAGTTCAGTAGTATACCAGCGACTATGTGGTGGGGCATTGCTACCATTACTACCGTTGGGTATGGCGATATGGTGCCTATTACAGCGCTGGGTAAATTTCTGGGAGGTTTGTTTGCTATAGCGGGTGTGGGTTTACTTGCGTTACCTGCCGGTATTTTGTCGTCAGGATTTTTTGAGTCGTTGCATAAAGATGCAGTAGTAAAGAAATGTCCACACTGCGGAAAGGATATTCATGAGTGATGCTACGCATAATAACGATGCTGCTATATATGGCCTGGTGCTGGCAGGCGGAAGAAGCTCACGTATGGGCCGCGATAAAGGCCTGATTGTTTATAACAACAAACCACAGCGCGAA
>CAMLLI010000382.1 GCA_946480685.1 uncultured Flammeovirgaceae bacterium
AAAAAGTCTTTCTTCTGATTCCTCTATTATTAATGATGATCGCGCGAGTCAGCGCACAACAGCAGACGATGCATGCGCCCGATGGCTTTGATGTTGTGCAGCCCGGCATCGCCCATGGAAAAATTGATTCGCTAACCTATACTTCTGCAACGGTTGGTACATCACGAAAAGTACTGGTATATACTCCGCCGGGATATAGCAAGAAGAAAAAGTACCCGGTACTATATCTGCTACACGGAATAGGTGGCGATGAAAAAGAATGGCTGCGGGGTGGAAGTCCACAAACTATACTTGACAATCTGTACGCAGGAAATAAGCTGGCACCTATGATCGTAGTGCTTCCGAATGGACGTGCGTTGTAAGATGACCGCGCGATCGGAAATGTCTTCGACAGTGCTAAAGTGAAAGCGTTCTCAACCTTTGAGAAAGACTTGCTGCACGACCTGATTCCATTTATTGAGAAAAAATATCCTGTACTCAAAGATCGTGAGCACCGTGCTATAGCGGGTTTGTCTATGGGTGGTGGACAATCACTCAACTTTGGTTTAGGCAACCTCGATACGTTCGCGTGGGTCGGTGGTTTTTCTTCTGCGCCCAACACCAAAGTTCCGGAAGCACTCTTCCCTGCTCCTGATAAAGCGAAGACTCAATTAAAGCTGCTTTGGATCTCCTGTGGTATTGATGATAACCTGATGCTCTTCAGCCAGCGCACACATGACTACGCGAAGGCTATAGATATACCGCACATCTTTTACGTTGAACCCGGAGGACATGATTTCAAGGTTTGGAAGAATGATCTCTATATGTTTTCGCAGTTGCTATTCAAAACACCCAATCGTCAGTCATTCGAAAAATATACGGTGTTGGGAACAGCAGCAGCTACCAATGTACGCTCGGCAAAATACCCGCGTATACTTCCGGGCAGTCGTGTGTTGTTTCGATTAAAAGCACCCGATGCAAAGAAGGTACAGATCGATCTCGGTAAAAAATATGATCTCGTAAAAGATGCTGCTGATTTTTGGGAAGTAACAACCGACTCGATCTCGGAAGGATTCCATTACTACTCGTTACTGATTGATGGCGTTGCTGTGGCTGATCCTTCGAGCCAGACCTTTTATGGAATGGGTCGGATGGCGAGCGGACTCGAAATGCCTTTTCCCGGAGATGACTATTACGCTGTGAAAGATGTACCGCACGGTGATATACGCACCACGCGATACTACTCCACCGTAACCGGATCATGGCGCAGGATGTATATCTATACTCCGCCAGGATACAATAACACGAGCGAAAAATACCCGGTGCTATATATACTCCACGGTGGTGGCGAAGATGAAACGGGTTGGGCTACACAAGGCAAGACCGATCTCATCCTGGACAATCTCATTGCTGAAAAGAAAACAAAGCCCATGCTTGTTGTCATGATGGACGGAAATCTCGGCACCGGTGGTATCGCCAATTTCGGAGAACAGTCCCTTCGGATGTTTGAAGATGAATTAAAGCAAGCTGTTATGCCATTTGTTGAGAAAAATTACAGAGCAGAAACGGATAAAAACAAAAGAGCACTTGCTGGCCTTTCCATGGGCGGATTACAAACCTTGTATGCCGGTGTTCGAAACACAAACCTGTTTTCTTACCTGGGTGTATTCAGTTCCGGATGGTTTGCCAATCAGCCAAACTTGTCTCAGCCACAATATGATTTCATGAAAGATAATGCCGCTGCCATCAACACGAACCTGAAGAGTTTCTGGATCGCGATGGGCGGTAAAGAAGATATAGCCTATAACAACTGCAAAGTAATGTGCAGCAAGTTCGATGAGCTGGGAATCAAATATAGCTATAGCGAGTACCCGGGTGGTCATACCTGGCCCGTGTGGCGAAATAACCTGTATAATTTTTCACAGTTGTTATTCAAGTAACCTGTATCCCAATCTTAAGTTAAATATAGTATACTTTTAATTAACCCAAACCCAATCTTACCATGTACAACACATTACACAAGCTGACTAAAACTGTCATGCTAATCATGTTAATCGCCATCGCTACGTTTGCCATGGCGCAGGACGGCACTATATATCCGCTTGAGACTCCGGCTGAACCCAATGCTATACCGCTCAATACAGGCGGTGTGCAGGGACAGCCCGCACAAGAAACCTGGTTTCGTCAATGGGGCGACCCGATGGCGCGAAACATTTCCAAAGCAACGCTCACGCCATTTCTTCCTAAGCCTGGTAAAGCAAATGGTGCTGCTGTTATCGTTGCGCCCGGTGGCGGCTTCCGATGGTTGTCGCTGAGTAACGAAGGTTGGGAAGTTGCGCAGGCTCTCGCGGATCAAGGTATAGCTGCGTTCGTGCTCAAGTATCGTCTCTTTCCAACGCCTGAATCATTGGATGGCTTCAAAGAGTCAATGAACAGAACCTTTGCTTCAGCGGCACCTGCTGCCGGTGACGGTAAAAAAGAAACTGCACCCGCCAGACTACCGATGGATTTATCGAACCAACTCCAGGATGCAGAAGCTGCCTATAAAATGATTGTAAGTCGCGCGAAAGAATGGGGCGTTGACACAGCTCGTTTAGGAATGATTGGCTTCTCAGCGGGTGCCGGTCTCACGATGCACTGCACGCTCAACTCGAAGACTATGAAACTCCACTTCATTGGCCCTATATATGGCGGCATGGGCCCGGTAGATGTACCGAAGAATGCTCCTCCTATGTTCAGCGTTATAGCTACCGATGACTTTCTTTTCAAAGGACAGTTTGGAGTAATTGATTCCTGGTATAAAGCCGGTCGTCCTGTAGAATTTCATTTATACCAGAATGGCGGGCACGGCTTCGGACTTGGTAATCCTGGCCGGACAAGTAATCGCTGGTTTGATGCGTTCGTTCACTGGCTTGATGTAAACCAGTTTTTAGTAGCCAAACCTAAGAAGTAAACTTAACGCGATACAATAGAGAAAATAACTGGTCGGCAATATAAAGATGTCGACCAGTTTTATTTTACTCAATACTATAATCATCCTGCGAGACTAAGCATAGTATATACAGCGTGTTATTCACAAAGAGGAATTTCCGGAGTTGGATTTGAAGTGTCAGGGACGCTATAGGAATGTAGGTGTGGATGACTGGTGTTAAACCGGATTTTCTTTGAAGGGATATATTCTATTTCATCGCTGCCTTCAACAATGCGGAGAAACTGGTCCGGTTGAATGTTCCGGTGAATCTGCTTACCGCCTGGATGCCATTGAATGTCGATTTCATCAATGATTGTCGCGCGACCAATGCCAATTTCTCTTCGGAGAGGAGAAGCACCGAAACTACCGCCTGAATTAACATCGCGGTATATACTTCGCTTCACGCCATCTTCCGTTACGGTAATTTTGATGCGCGTGCCGATCGCACAACGATTTACTTTTGTACCTGCGAGGTCCAGTACGATCCATCGGTTTCGTTCATCCTGATTGGGGTTACTATAGAAAGCATTGTGAAATGCATCGCCTTTATAGGCACCGCCTAACTCGATATATATATCCTGGTCACCATCGTTGTCTACATCGGCAAAAGAAATGGCATGTCCTTTCTGAAGGTGTCCTACCCGTGCGGGCGATGTGATGTCCACAAATCTTTTTCCTTTTATATTTTTGAAGAGCTTGTTCGGCACAATCGATTCGAGTTCAGGATTACCCGTACCTAAATACATATCGAGGTATCCATCGTTATCTATATCGCCAAAGTTGGCACCCATCGCGAATGCTTTCTTCACCAGTCCTGTTTCTTTCGATACGTTTGCGAACGTTCCATCACGGTTGTTCCTATACAGTATACTGGCTCCTGACGTGCCGGTTGAAATATGTAGTGCCTCAGCTGCAGAGTAGGAAGCGATCGGCATATCGAATGTAAAATCTCCGATGAAGAGATCGAGCCAGCCATCATTGTTATAGTCCCAGAACCAGGTTGGAAATGTTCTGCTAACGCTATCGGCAGCAACACCGGCTTGTATAGTAACATCTTCAAACAAGGGTATATTTCCGGAAGCTCCTTTGTTCTTCAACAGGAATCGCTCACCGGATAGCGATGTAACAAATATATCTTTCCAGCCATCGTTGTTATAGTCACCGGATGTTACGCCCTTCACAAAGCCGATCACGTCAACATGAGACAGCTTCGCTACATTGGTAAATGTACCATCCCGGTTACTCAGAAATAATTCTGCCGGATGTGTGCCGGAGGTTGCATTACCTTCCCACGATTCATTGCCGATAAATACATCTAACCAGCCGTCATTGTTGAAGTCATTCCACGTTGCTGTTTGTGTAGGATGAAATGATAGTATACCGCTCGCGATCGTCACATCCGTGAACGTGCCATCACCGTTATTCTTAAGCAGCGAATTGGGTTGTTTACCATAGTTACCGCGAAGCCATGCGCCCCGCAAGACAAAAATATCTTTATAGCCGTCATTGTTATAATCCATTTGCATCAGGTTCAATCCACCGGCGAGTTGCTTTAACCTCGTCTGCTCCGATCGCTCTGCAAAAGATCCATCACCATTATTCCGGAAGTAGTGCATCTGCTCCTCTATACCCCACGCTGACGTTACGATGTCAAGGAATCCATCATTATCAAAGTCATCAATGATGCATCCACCGGCCATATTATTTATATCGAGTGAAAGCGGAGACGCTATATCTTCAAATGGTTTTATGAAAATACCGGAGTCGATCTGTGCATCTGAAACTTCAAGACCGGGAACAAGCATAGATTGGGAAACTTCTTCAGGATATTCGCCAAGCGTCATATAGGCTATATTGAGAAGCCAACGATACTCCAGGTTCTGCGGATTGTCCCGAAGTAATTCTTCATATATAGCCGCGGCATTGCGCGAACCATCCGGTAATATGTGAATACCTTTACCCTGAATGGGCAAGATGCATGTCTCAGCCGAATGATTCCGGATACAATTCATTCTTTCTCCACCGCGCAGATACGCCAGCGCCAGCAGTACTTTCATGCGATCCATACCCTGAATATTTTCAGCGTTGATCTTTTGCACCTGCGGCTCTAATAGCTGCACAGCCTCATCTTCGCGTCCCAATGCAATCAATGCTTTCGCTTTGCTGTGCGTAAAGAACATTATATCCTGTGCGCTGCCTGACGCGTTGATTAACGAATCGTAGTAACGAACATGTGCTTCCGAAGCATAGTAATTATCAAAGCGGCTATAGTCTGCCTGTAACTGCTTCAGGATACCCAGCATCTCTTCATGAGAAGCGTTTTCCTTTCCGC
>CAMLLI010000383.1 GCA_946480685.1 uncultured Flammeovirgaceae bacterium
AGAAGTAGAATACAAGGATTGGAAAAACAGGAAAGGCAAGTCGACTAGAAATTGGTGGGGTATTTTTAAATAAAAAAACAGCTGGGTATATAACACCTTAATCGTTATTCTAGAAGTATAAATCCAGAACACTAAGAACACGAAGAAGGCACAGAAATCACTAAGAAAAATCTTCGTGATTTCTGTGCCTTCCTGGAAGGAATTTTGAAATATATAGCTTAACCGCCACACTCATTAGTAAAGACTAATAACGGATAACTTCTAACGTATAACGGTTAACGGCTAAAGCCTCTAGTAAGTAGGCATATCCGGATCGATCTCTCTTGCCCACGCAAGGATACCGCCTTTCAGATTATAGAGATTGGTAAAGCCGTGATTTTTTTCAAGCCACTGCACCATGTTGCCACTGCGGGCACCGCTGCGACAATGAACAATCACCTGTTTATCTTTTTCAATTCTGTCAATGCTATGAGGCACGTCAGCTTGTGGAATCAATTCGCCTCCAAGATTGCAGATGTCGAATTCATGTGGTTCACGTACATCGATCAACTGAAAATCTGCTTTGGAGTCCATGAGTTCTTTTAACTCCTGTACGGTTACTTCTTTCATTGTATTCTCGTAATTAAGGTTCAAAGATTTATTTTTCCCGCCACTTATACCACAAAATTCATCATAATCCACTAAATGTTTTATGGTGTCGCGGGCTTGCCGGTCGGCAATCGTGATAATATTCTGTTCCAGTGTAGCGCTGTCGAGCAGCAACAGTTTGTTGGCGAGTGGTTCGCCTATGCCGGTAACAATCTTGATCACTTCATTGGCCTGCATACAACCAATCATGCCTGGCAATACACCCAGCACACCAGCCTGCTCACAATTCGGAGTGCTGGCCGGATCAGGCGGCTGCGGAAAAAGATCACGGTAGTTTGCACTGAAGTGGCCGGCAGCATCCTGATAATTGAATACAGCCACTTGTCCTTCAAACCGAAGTATAGATCCGTATACAAAAGGTTTACCGAGCAGCACACACGCATCGTTGATCAGGTAACGTGTCGGAAAATTATCCGTACCATCCAGCACAACATCGTAGTTCCGAATCACATCGAGTGCATTCTCGGCACGCAGCGCGAAAGTGTAGCCCAGGAGTTGTATCGCACTGTTCAGCGCCTTTAACCGATCGATGGCCGCCAGTGCTTTCGATCGCCCTATATCTGCCTCGGTATAAAGTACTTGTCGTTGCAGGTTCGAGATATCCAGTGTATCGCCATCTACAATACCAATCGTACCGATGCCGGCAGCAGCCAGGTAGAGCAGGGCAGGTGAGCCCAATCCTCCGGCACCGACAACGAGTACTTTTGCATCTTTTAGTTTTTGTTGGCCTTTCGTACCAAAATCCTGCAACACAAGGTGCCGGCTATACCGTTTATGATCTTCGTTGGTTAACTTGCTCATTCATTCAAAAATACAATTCACATACATGCAACGAAAAAATTTCTCTTCTGGTGCCAAGTGGGAAGACATTGTAGGTTACTCACGTGCCGTATTGATTGGCAATCATCTGGAAATATCCGGAACGGTTGCCACAGATGAGCAGGGTGTAGTGGGTCAAGGAGATATTTACAAGCAGACTAAATTCATCCTTGAGAAAATCGATAAAGTTTTGCAACAGGCCGGGTTCACGATGCAGGATGTTGTGCGTACCCGTATGTTTGTTACCGATATATCGAAGTGGGAAGCGGTAGGAAAAGCACACGGTGAGTTCTTCAAGGATATTAAACCGGCTACTTCCATGATCGAGATCAGTAAATTGATCGACCCGGAATATCTTATCGAAATTGAGGTGACTGCGATCAAGAGTTAATTTTTCACAAACTACTTTTTTATTTTTTACATGAGCGAACTTAAAACAAAGTTGCATAAGCTATGCCATGACTATGCCGATCAGCGTATTGAAGCAGCACGTAACGCCATCGCGGCATTGCAGATCTCTGCCGATGAAGAAACAAAAAGCAGCGTGGGCGACAAGTATGAGACGGGCCGTTCCATGATGCAGTTGGAAATGGAGAAATATAGTATACAATTGACAGAGGCTATAAAACTGAAAGAGACAATCGGGCAGATCGATACCGTAGTGCAGACAGACGTTGTGCGGCCCGGATGCCTGGTGCGAACCAACCAGGGTAATTTTTATATCTCGATCAGTGCAGGGTTGCTGAAGGTAAATAACGAATCATTCTATGCTGTCTCCACGGCATCGCCCATTGGTGTAAAGTTAATGGGACTTGCCGCAAAGGCTTCCTTTACATTTAACAACAAGCCGTACGAGATACAACGTATTGAATAAAGATGAAAGAGGCTTGAAAGTTCTTCTTTTAGTATATATTGATGCCGCTTCGTAAATTTAGTTTATGCCACACATTTCCATTATATCAGCCAGTGTCCGTACCGGAAGGTTAAGTCATCGCGTTGCCCTATATTTCAAAAAGTATATCACAGAGAATAACCTCGCTACGGTTGAGATTCTCGACTTGAATGAATACCAGTTTCCGTTGTTTAACGAACGACTGGATCACCAGGAGAATCCGCTTCCTGAAGTATTGGCGTTTGCTGATAAGATCAGAAAGTCAGACGGAGTTATCATCGTTACACCCGAGTATAACGGAGGGTATCCGGCCAGTATAAAAAATGTAGTGGACCTGCTCTATAAGGATTGGCATCGCAAGCCGATCGCTATATCTACCGTATCCGATGGATCCTTTGGTGGTACACAGGTGATTACCTCGCTTCAATTCTCGCTCTGGAAAATACGTGCCTGGACCGTACCGGCCATGTTCCCGATGCCCAAAGTAAAAGAGCTGCTCGATGACGATGGCAGCCCTGCCGATAAAGTTGCGCTCGATAAGCGTGCGAAAGTTTTTACCGGTGAGTTAATGTGGTGTATAGAAGCGAAAAGACGAATGGACGCGCAGGTGTAACTATTTTGCGTTTCGGCCAATCAAAAAATCTGCAAAACACGTTATAGCATCATTGCGCGTTTTGCAGATAAAAAATCACCACCAGATTTTTATACATGGATAAGTCTTTTCTTAAAAAACTATATCAGTCGCACCAGGCGTGTCCTACATGCCCGGCACCGACAGAAGTATCGCAGTTCTTCGTTGAATTGCTGAGTGCGTTGTTTGCCGACTTTTCACAATTGGCGCACTTGTCTGAAGACGACTTCATGCGGTTGATGGAGAAGCTTCGATCCGATCTTGAAAAATTACTCCGTAACAACCCGGCTTCGGGCACGACCAACGCAGCAACATTAGCAGAGAAATTTTTTGATGCCCTGCCCGAGATCCACAGCATGATAGAAGAAGACGTAACCGCGATGTTTGAAGGCGACCCGGCTGCCAAGAGCAAAAGCGAAGTGGTGCGTACTTATCCGGGCTTCTATGCTATTGCCGCATATCGTATAGCCCACCAGTTGTTAAAGCAGGGTATAAAAGAAATACCGCGCATCATTACCGAACATGCTCACAGCAAAACCGGAGTTGATATTCATCCGGGCGCTTCCATCGGCAGACATTTTTGTATTGACCACGGCACGGGTGTTGTTATCGGTGAGACAACCGTGATCGGTAACTTTGTAAAGATATACCAGGGCGTTACGCTGGGCGCGTTGAGCGTAAATAAAGAAGATGCTTCCCGCAAGCGACATCCTACGTTGGAAGATCATGTCGTGGTATATGCGGGAGCTACTATACTCGGTGGCGAAACCGTAATTGGCCATCACAGCGTGATCGGTGGTAACGTATGGCTTACACGCAGCGTGCCGCCTCATTCCAAACTCTATTACCAGGCCAAAATGTTTAATGGCGATACGAATGAAACCGACCTGGTAGTGTTTCGTTCACACGAGTAAAAATCACAAGTAAATTATTAAAAATGAAGCGGTTAGCAGGCCGATGAACAGGCTGTCCGGTGTGTTGCTTTATTTGTATCTTTGAGGCGCAGTTTTGAACGCCTGCTTGTGAAAAGATTCCTTCTCATTCTACTATTCCTTTCGGCAGGTAAAACGCTTGTTATAGGTCAGGGCTTCACGCGTAAAACGTACCATGACCCGGAGCGTAAACACATCAAGGAAATATACCAGGTAAAAGATACCGTGCGCAACATCGCGCATGGCAAGTACCAGTCGTACTACCTCAACGGCAATACGGAATCCAAAGGACAATTCGAAAACAACGAGACCGCAGGTGTGTGGGAGTTTTACTATGAAACCGGTAAACTCAAAATGCGTGGCATCCTTTTCAAAAGTGCCAACTACGGGTTGTGGGAATACTTCTATGAAGGCGGTCAGAAAAGTATGGAAGGCATTGTGAACGGTCGCAATCGCCAGGGAGAATGGAAATCATATTACGAGAACGGACAGATAAAAGAAATCGGAGGCTATAAAGACAGCAAGCGCATTGGCATCTGGAAAAATTACTTTGAAGACGGAACGCTGAAGGGAGAGATAGACTATACGGATGACTTCGGAAGATATACCGAGTACTACCACTCCGGCAAAGTATTGGGTGAAGGTCCGAAAACCGGATCAAAGAATACCGGTCACTGGAAATACTTCACCGAAGATGGTTCGCTCGAGAGCGAAGGTGATTATGATACCGGGAAGAAACACGGTGAGTGGATCACCTATTTTCCTTCGGGCAAGATTTCTTCGAAGGGTAAATATATACAGGATCAGCCAGCCGGGCCGTGGGAGTATTATTTTGAGAATGGTACCGTGCGATCTTCAGGCGAATATACCGGTGGCAAGAAGAATGGCTACTGGAAAACACTCAACACCGATGGCACTTTAAAAAGCGAGGCAACCTTTGACAAAGGCACCGGTGAATATCGCGAGTACTATACCAGTGGAAAACTGAAAGTAAAAGGACAGATACAAGACGGAAAACGTCAGGGTAAATGGATGTTTTACTACGAAGACGGAAAGCGTGAAGGCGAGTGCGACTATGTAAATGATAAAGGTATATATCGCGGGTACTTTCCCAATGGCAGTCTGCAAACCAAAGGTGCGTATGACGGTGAATTGAAAACCGGCACGTGGGAAATCTATGAGACAGACGGAAGACTTTCGGGTTATTATCGTCCGTACTACGAAGATCAGAAGTTAGGGAAGGAGATCGTGCAGCTGGCTACCAAAAGTACACATCGCTCTAAAGCAAAGGCGCGGGGCTTCAATTACTTTCGTGAAAAAGGAAATGAGTTTCACGGTGTGATCATGAGTTCCAATCC
>CAMLLI010000384.1 GCA_946480685.1 uncultured Flammeovirgaceae bacterium
GGTCCTTGAAGCGTGCTATACTTTAGTATACCACGTAACAAAAAAGTAAGTGTCTGTAGCTATATTTTATAATTATATATCTGAAATGGTGAGTGAAGTTGACTAGCGGTATACCGGTTGCAGCTGATGTGGGGTATGTCACTGCAGCCGGTGATACTTGTATACAGAGAAGAAGCCTACTGAAATAATAATACTATATATACGTCTAAGCATGATAAAACACTATGAGAAATTTATACTATTACCAAAACCTTCACAGGATAAAAGACATCCTGTATCAATACGGAATCCCCGCTACGCGCGTTAAGCCGCAGGCCGATCTTGCACACGATTTAGGATTACGCAGTCCTGAAAAACTATCGCTCATTCTTGATATTGAAGATGCGTTACATACCGATGTTCTGTTTGATGATCCGGATGAATTGAAAACGGTTCACGATATACTATATAATCTTGAACTTAAACAGACTGTATGGGCTGAGTCGTAGTTGCCATGCGTATACTTCTACTTATGTTCATGGCGCTCTCAGTGAACGCTCTGGCACAAACACAGCCGGTGCACATGCTCAGGCTTTACGAAGACAATGATCTGTTTACACTTCGCGGCTCCGACCGCGGCTATACCAACGGAACACGCATTGATGTTTTCTACCGAAGACAAAAACCAATTAAATCTGTTTTTAACAACCTGCTGCTAAAGGCTGGCGATAATAGCATTAATACCTATAGCTGGGGTGCCATGCACATGATGTATACTCCGGCAGATATATCCGCTCAGAAGCCCGACCCGGTAGATTATCCTTACTCAGGCGCTATGTTTGTATCGCATGCTTTACATTCATCCAACCCAAAGCGCAGATATCTTGTTCATACCGAATGGATAATTGGAGTGATGGGTAAATATGCCTATGGTGAACAACTGCAAACCTATGTTCACAAGCTTACGAAAAGTCCTGAACCCATGGGATGGGATCATCAACTATCGCCTGCCCTGTTGGTAAATCTGAATGTGACGTTCGAAAAATCCATATTGCAGCGAAGATACTTTGAAGCCTTGTATGGGAGTAATGTATCACTCGGAACACTGCGTGATGGTGTTAAATTTTATACAACGTTACGGCTCGGCAAAATGGCTCCTTACTTTTCTGGATTCATTGAGCAGTATGCTGCATACAACAATAAGCAACGGCTAAAATCGTATATTATACTGCGACCTGCTTTTGATATCGTGCTGCACAACACGTTGATCGAAGGGAATGTTTTCAAGCGTGGTATATTTACGAGCGATAGTAACGAACAGCATGCGCCTGCTCCTGCCCCCGTGGTTAACCGCTTCCTTGCATCTGCCGACATCGGTTGGGTTGTATCGTTCGAGTCTTTAAGCGCCTCATTTACCTACAAACTTTCATCGCCCGATATCAAAGAAGAATCGCCTCATGCGATTGGTAATATTTCCTTAACCTTAATTTTGTAAACCTAATTGGCGGAATTCCGTAGACGAGTACTATCATCCAAATTACATTATGTGGCGGAGATTTGTGAGAAGATTAAGCATTTATACCCTTATCATTTTAATTGTCAGCGGCTGCTCGCTATTCGAGTATCATCCATACGAAGTAATTATACCGGATGACGAACAAAATCTGAACGCAGCGGCTATTGACGCTATACAAACGCGTGTAGCAGCTAAAGATACTATGACATTGATACTCATGGGTGACACGCAACGCTTCTATGACGATGTGGACGCATTCGTTTCAAGCGCTAACCAGCACACTGCCGACTTTGTAATACTCAATGGCGATATTACTGACTTCGGTATAAACGATGAGTTTCACTGGGTACACAGCATCATGAAAAAACTGAACAAGCCTTATCTCGCCGTAATTGGCAATCATGATCTGTCGGGCAACGGAGAACTTGTATTTGAGAAAATGTATGGCCCACTGAATTATTCCTTCATCAAAAATGATTTCAAATTCATTTTTCTTAACACGAATTCTCGAGAGTATAATTTTAACGGTCATGTGCCTGATACAACATGGCTGAAGAACGAGCTGGCGGGAGATGGCTTCAAACACGCTGTTGTTTCTTCGCATGTACCGCCATTCGATAGTGATTTTGATCCTGCTATGGAACATGCGTATGCACGTATACTGGCAGCATCAAACAAAGTTGCAGTGTCGCTACACGGCCATACGCATAAGTATTCAAACACGCAGCCGTATGATGATGGTATACAATATATCGTGTCCACCAGCATGAACGAGCGCATGTACCTGATCCTGAAATTGTGGGAAGATAAATATAGTGTGGAAGAGATATACTACTGACATGACCCGATTTTACTTTGTTCTGCTCGTCATACTTTACACACTTCCTGCAACGCTTGCTGCACAAGACAGTGTTTCGTTAAAACGCCACCACAAATGGTATATACCCGATTCATTTGTTCTGCAATATGCCGGGAGTATAGGCTTCCTGTCAGCCGGTGGCGGCTATGATATCTTCCATAAGAAAGCGAGCGTAGATTTATTGTTTGGCTATTTACCCGGCACCATTGGTGGTCATGATCTTGAAACGATAACGCTCAAGTTCACCGCATCGCCCTGGAAGATTCGCGCAGGTAAAACAACAATCTATCCCTTTTCAACCGGAACTTATTTTACGTATACAATGGGAGGACGGTATAGTTCTGATTTACCTTCCTGGTACCCGGACGGTTATTACTGGTGGAGCGAAGCCGTACGCGCCAATATTTTTATAGGTGGAAAAGTGCGACACAAAATTCACGATTCAGTTTGGGAAGGATATTATGAGATTGGAACGAACGAGCTAAAGCTGGTCAGCTATGCGCAGAACACGGGGTATCTTACCGTGTGGGATATACTTCATGCCGGTGTTGGTATTCGCTTCTATCTCAACCCCTGATATACTTCGAGGTATATACCAGGCTACGATATAGTCTTGCGATAGCGCTCGATCATCGCGATATACTTCTTGTTTTGCATCAACCAATGGTACCCGGCTATTCCAACCGCTGCGGTAACTATACCGGCCAGTACATCCAGTACATAATGGTGGCTGGTATATACAGCTGCAAACCAGATACCGACCGTAATGATAACAAAGATGATGTTAGCCCAGCCTAACCGGCTCTTGAACCCGATATACGTTACAATAAGCGGATAAGCAGAGTGCAGCGAAGGCATCGCTGCAAACACGTTGGAACCTTTTGCATAGAGCGATGTAAACAGGTTTATACCGAAGAACTGATCGAAACGAACAAGCCTTGCAGTGTTGCCAGGTGTTGCCGCTATAAAATCAAAACCGAATTTCTGAACGTACCAGGGTGGCGCTGCCGGGTAAAGATAGTATACTACAAAGCCAATCAGGTTAACGAACAGAAACGTAAGTGAAAACTCCAGGAACTTTGCTTTGTCTTTGAAAAACAGATATACCGCAAAAGCGAGCGGTACCGGAATCCAGCACAGGTAAAATATACCGGTCATAACATCGATGAAGGTATAGCTGTGTTGAAGCCAGAATTCGTTGGGTGTAAGTATAGATGTACCTTGTGCAATACCGAATATACTTTTCTCCAGGTCGTATAAACTTTTAATGTGTACCGGATTGAACGTATAGTTCGGGAACGCTTTCATGTAATCATAGATGATCCAGTAAACTATAAATATTGAAAAGCCGAGGATGAATTTTCGTGTGAAGGACGATGCGAGGTAACACACACTGAATATACCTGCCAGTACGAGTTGATCTGTTTTATAACCGATCAGCAGCCAGGATAACAAAAGATATATAGCAGACACCATGCTGGCTACAAGCACGTGCCTCAGGGTAAAGTTAAACACAGGCAGGTCGAGGTATTTCGTATTATTTCTCAAAGTCAGATCTGAATATTTTGTCCCATAGAGCTGAGCTCACACCGTAACCACGATCCGGATCGGAATAGTGATGCTGCATGTGATGCTGCTTTATTTTCTTCATGATGGGGTTCTTGAAATTCAGGTGATGCATGGCATAGTGCGATATGTCATATACCAGGTATCCGAGTATAAAGGCTGCAAAAAATCCATTCAGGTATTCAAACGGAAGAAGCCATTGAAACAGGAAATAGAAAGCGGTAGCCAACGGTATACTTACTGACGGAGGCATAACAAGACGCAAGCGATCGTTGGGATAATCGTGGTGTACTCCGTGAAAGATGAAGTGCAGACGAAGTCCCCAGGGCGATTTGGGCACGAAGTGAAATATAAAGCGATGCAGTACATATTCAGTCAATGTCCAGATGAACAAACCTCCTGCAAAGCTCGCGATAAAGGTTAGTATATTATTATGTGCTACTGTAAACGCACGCCATGAGAAGTAGAGAACGACCGGAGTAAATATAAAGATGGGCACGGAGAAATGTACTTTCGACAAAGCCTCCATCCAATCTCTTTTAAACATGCGTGTTGACTCCTGCGAATTGGAAACAAAATTCTTTTTCATAGCACTCATGGTTTAAACCGTTCAACAATTTCAACACCCGTGTCCGGATCTACACCTTTTACTTCTGCACAAACTACGTTGGGCAACCAGAACGATCCGCCTTCAATTTGCAAAAAAACGCGCGACACTTCGATCTTCTTTTTATTGATCACGGCATGAATATGATAGCGGTTGTCGCGTGAAGATTTGGTGAGGTAAAACGGAAGTTTCTTATAGGACACAAACCGTAATTCATATTTACCGTTTCCAAGATCTTCTGTCTTCAAGCCATACGCGTAGTTGCGCTGTATAAACGATAGCTCTTCCTTCTGTCCTTCTTCCTGGTAGCGGATCCAATACGGATGTACCGGGTTGTCTGTATCAAGCTGATCTTTCTTTTCGAAATTCAGCGTATACATAATTGTATTGGTATTCGGTGTACGTTGTATATAGAAGAGCGTATTCTGATCGACCGGCGGAACAGGGAATTTCTCCTGGCCCGTGCAGGTGCATGTTTCTTCCGGTGCTGCCGGTGTTAATGACATAGCACCGACAAAAAACAAACTGATCAAAAAATCCATCATGTCTTATTTTTTTTCTTTCAATTCCAGTGATCGCTTCGCATCACGCAACCTGTTGATAGCCGTAATGTTTGTTAGAATCGCCATCACCGTTAATGGTATCGTAAATATTGATATCGTTTCGAATACCTGGAATGGAATACCTGGTATATACAGTTTATAGTTTCCTCCCAGTATACTCGCAGTTATACCGCATGCAATGGCCGT
>CAMLLI010000385.1 GCA_946480685.1 uncultured Flammeovirgaceae bacterium
AAAACATGTTTACCGATATATATTTCGGTGGTCAGAATACATCCGGCTGTAATAATACTGCCGGCACCTATAGTTATTGACGTGGGGTCCTGCAGAATTACGGATGGATGGATTAACTTCGGAAAGTATACGGAATACTTCAACAATTGTTCCTCCAGTCGTTGCTTGACCAACGGGCTGCCTACCGCAAGAATGACATTAACAGTTGACGTCATGGCCTGTATAACTGGCAGTCCGCCCATCACCCTCAGTCCTTTTACCTCTGTACCTGCCTGCACGTTGTCATCAATGAAACCAATCGGCTGCCACTCTGGTAATGCGTTAATCATCGTTAGCACTTCACGGCCCAATCCACCAGCACCATATATAATGATTTCTTTTTTCATGGTTTGTCGTACCGGATGATGCGCCCGGGATTACCCACTACCACAGCGTAATCAGGTACATCCTGAATTACTACAGCCCCTGCTCCTACCGTAGTCCAGGCGCCAACACGTTTGCCTGGAATTACAACAGCGCCTGCGCCTATAAACGATCCTTCTCCTATACTTACGCAACCGCACAGAATTGCACCCGGTGCTATATGAACGAAATCTCCTATAACACAATCATGGTCGATGGTAGCACCAGTATTGACGATGATATGGTTTCCCAACTTACATTGAGCCTGTACAATTGAACCTTGTAAAAGCATATTACCTGTTCCCAATGTAGCGAAGGAAGAAAATACAGCAGAAGGGTGAATGACATTTGTAAATGCATGCTTCGTTAATAAAGCTGCCCGCTGTCTCACAACATTATTCCCAATAGCAACAACAGCTTTTGATTCTGGTTCAAACTCCGGATCATACACACCTCGTTGAGGCACACCAAACAAATCACCGGAGTACTTAGGGTCAAAAATAGCAGCAACCTCATGGCCGAGTGTCAGTAAACTGTCCAACACAACCCGGGCATGTTCACCTCCACCTTGTAAAATGATCTTATGTGTTTCCACGAAATTTCTCCATTGTTACTGAAGTGCCACTGCTGACACCCTCAGCTTTAAATACTTTTACAACCGTCAAAAATAAGATTTTAATATCTAACGCAAAGGATATGTTGTCAACATACCAGACATCATAGGCGAAACGCTCCGGCCAATCAAGTGTGTTACGGCCATTTACCTGCGCCCATCCTGTAATACCCGGTTTAACTTCGTGACGTCTTCGTTGCTGTTCGTTATAGAGCGGAAGATATTCCACCAGCAATGGGCGCGGTCCTACAATGGACATATCTCCTTTCAGGACATTAATCATCTGTGGCAGTTCATCCAGTGAGGTTTTCCGTACAAATTTACCGATGGCTGTCAGGCGTTTGTCATCGGGCAACAAGTTACCTTCAGCATCCCGTTCATCGGTCATTGTTTTAAATTTAAACACACGGAATATTTTGCCATCCTTTCCGGGACGCTCCTGCAGAAACCATATATTTCCTTTGTTGGCAAACCATAGCAGTATAATGGACAACACCAGCAAAGGTGAAGCAACAATCAACACTACAAATGCAGTGGCTCTGTCGAAAAAAGGTTTTACAATTGATGCGTACACGCCTGAAACTTTATTTGACAAAGATACATGAAGCTATATAGGTGGAGCTCTATAATTACGACCGTTGCAATCTATATTCGTTCAACAATTCTTTCCATACAAACTGCTGATCGAAATTCGCTACAATATAATTTCTGGCTGCATCAGCATATGACTTGCGTATGGATGTATTCTCGAGCAGTTTAATCATGGCTTGATATACTGCTTCTGCGTTCTTCACTGGAACAACAATGCCCGTTTGTTCGTGCTGAATAATTTCGTTACATCCGTTGATGTTCGACACGATACACGGCACGCTAAGACAACATGCCTGCATAACTACATTGGGGAAGCCTTCGCGATAGCTTGGAAAAACAAATATATCAGAAGCTGCAATCCAGGGCTTAACGTCCGATTGAAATCCAGCGAGAATTACATTCTTACTTTCATGCAGGAATTTATAGTCTGCTTCATGAAGCGGATCCAGCTCCTGCTCAAACGGACCGATCAAAAGTAAATATACCTTTGCTCCGCCTTGCAACGCAGGCAATCTTTTAAAAGCATGAACAAGTTCACCTATACCTTTGTCTTTTACAATTCTTCCGACAAACGAGAATACAACGTCTTCCGAATTTATTCCATAGCGTCCGCGTATGTCACTTGCTTGTTTTTCGATTTCAGCAGAGCGCTTGAATAAACTCGTATCAATACCGTTACTACTCCCCTTTCCGATGATCTTTAGTTTGACATTGCTCACACCTAACGATTGTGTCATATAGTCTTTTAGTCCGACCGAATTTGGATATACACCGGTTGCGCAGAAGTATGTGATTTTCTCGGTTACTACGAGTATAAATCGTTTCAATCCGTTTGCTTCCACCAAGGGTAAACCAGCGACAGTGTGCATGCGCACCGGCACGCGACAAAGCCATGCTGCGAGCATTCCGATCAGTCCGGCTTTTGGTGTGTGTGTATGAACTATATGCGGACGAATCGATCGCATAATTCGCATCATTTTCCAAAGGCAGATAAGGTCTTGTATGGGTGTGATCTTTCTTGTTAATGGCACTTCGATGTGCTCAACACCTTCCTTTTGTACTTCCGGTACTTCCTTACCAGCAGCGCTCATGGTATATACTTCGAAGCCCTGCTCGCGCATGAAACGAAATTGTCCCTTTAGCAAAAGGTGCAATGAGATCGGTACAGTAGTGATACGCAGTAATCTAGTTTTTTCCATGGAGTTGATAGATACGATCTGCTGTTTCCCCCATCGTTAAACTTTCCATATTGTAACGGCTTCGGCAAAAATCATAGTGCTCCAGAATCTGATGTAGTCCCGCTATACTTTGCTCTGGAAAACTTCCGAAGTTGTGCGGATGCCACCATAAATGGTATACTTCTCTCCGCTTGGCTGCACGTTCCAGTTCGCTCTTGATCCTGTTAATCTTCATTGCATTCAGAAAATATTCCGAAGGGCGATACGGCCTTAATAACCTGCTGGCAGGTAAACACAACGGAAGGCCTGTACGCACTTCTACTGTGTCCAACGTATAAGTATTTTTCTTTCCTATAGGTATATATGCATCAGCACCACGATTGAGGCGCTTCAACATCGATTCGTTTTGAGTACTGCGAATATTCCAGAACCAGTCGCGAGGATTATCACGCACCGTTATAAAGCCTTCTTCATAACACGCGCGAAGGTAATCTTCATTGAACTGATTTCGCGGAAAGACTAACGATCTTAATTTTTTACCATACAATGCTGCTGACTGTTGTGCTGCACGAAGATCAGCACGAAATTGTTCAACGGTCTGTCCTGCTTCATTGCAGTAATAATGAGCGAAAGTATGTGAGCCAAGCTCCTGGTACTCCGTATTCAAAATAACCTTGACCAATGACGCTGCATAATGGAATGGATCTTCTTGTTCGTCTTTACCTATACCATACTTGTCTATGAAATTATAGGCCGACAATTGCAAATCCGTATACGTTGGTTTCTGTGATGGTATAGCATTTCGCAGAGACTCGTTGTTATTATGAAACAACATCCCTACACTTGCCCATGTAACGTGCACTTCGTGTTTCTCAAACAACGAAAGCATCTGCGGAATAACCTTACGGGTATTAAAAAAATACTGCTGATACTGCGGCAAACTCCACTTCTCAAAGCCTCCCCAATGGAGTTCAAAGTCCAGTGATATAGTAAAAATTCCCTTCATAAAAGTTAGACCTTTGCTGGTGGCATTGTTGAAATACGTTTTCGAATTTGTTGTGCTCGCCACACTTTCATTTTTTCTTCATCTAAAAAAGCAAGTATAATGAACATGAGTAGAATCATCACTTGACTTTTTTGACGCATGGCCAAGCCCAGGTTGCCGGAGATTTGTGCCAATGCAATACTGACTGTCAAAAAACTGAGGAGTGCACTCTTGGATAAGAAATTACCGCGGAATAAAAACTTGAGTCCTTGAATGTTAAATAATAATTTTAAGGTTATCAAGAGATAGAATACGTTCTCAAAGGACACAAATAGTCCCAATGCCCCTGGTGCATCAACAAACAACGGTCTGTATAAAAAAGTAAAGACCTGAAAAGGCAAACTATAGCTTGTTATATCAACACCAGATGTCGCTTTAGTCAATTCACTGGCTCGATGAGACAAATCCAATCCTTGACTTACAAATTCATTTTCGCTGATGCCGACCAATGCCAAAACATCACGGTAAATGAAGAAAAAAGCCACCGAACAACCTGCGAGAAACATTAGTCTCCAAGTAAGGGAGATTCCTTTCGTTGAAAAAAAGAAACCAATTGCGCTGGACACTAACATGACGAGCATGATGTGAGGTCGAACGTGATAAATAATTAGTCCTCCAATAAGTACTGCCAAAATTCTTCTGCGAACATTGCTGATCCCGAAAAAAAACAGCCCAATGCCAAGAAATATTATAGAACCCTTTCCGAACGATGAAGACCAAAAATGCAGGTTAGGCAGAAAAAAAGTTATCGTCAACAAATCATAGCCGAAAAAGAGATGCTTAAATTTTATATTCTCTTTGAAGAAAACATAAAAGTATACAAAGCCCAAGAAACCAAAGAAAGAGAAAAGGGCCATAATTCCCTCGTAAGAAAAACCTAAGTGTCTTATAAACGGATATCCTACGAATTCAATAAATGGCGTACTTGTTCCATAAAAATCCATCCAAGTGGGACCACGATACCCTATAATAACTTTCTCGTAGTAAAATTTAGAATCGGAGGGATTAAACAATACATACCCGTAGTACGCAAGTGATAAAAATATGTGATAGAAAAAGAGATTCTTAAGAAGCCCTGAGTCAATAAAAGGATACTTCCTTTTTAATTGATCAATGATAAAAAAGGAAAGCGCTCCAGTAACGATAATGACCAGTATTCCCCCTAGCATACTTAAAACAATTCAAGATCCCCCACTGACGGATTCCACCTTCGAAACTGCAGATATGGTTCCAAATCTTCTCCTATACTTCGCACCGTTACCATTGGTCCTATAGATTTATGCGAAAAAGCGAGTAGTCCACTCAATATACTTTTCTTCGTCACGTCCTCAATACTGACATAGTCGACTTTATGAAGTCGAATTTTCTCTTTCAATAAATTTCTCAATTCATGAGTATCGGCATTTGAGCGTTGAAATAAATCTGTAATACGCAGCTCTACTCCG
>CAMLLI010000386.1 GCA_946480685.1 uncultured Flammeovirgaceae bacterium
TTGTGATAGTTCATGGTAGAATACTGCGCATTGTTTTCCAACAACAACCACGGACGAATCTGTATCGATCCTTTCGCACGGAAGTTATACATCTTGTAGTCGTCAGAGTTATACCGGAACAATCCTTTCTGATCGAAGTAGCGGCCGGTTATATAGAACGTTGTCTTATCGCTGCTTCCGGACACACTGAGGTTGTGTTCCATCGCACTGTTGGATTTTTTATAGAGTTCGCTATACCAGTCTGTACTTCCATAGTATACATATTCACCGGTAGGTCCTACTTCAACCCGCGGCAGGCTTGGATCTTCTGATCTTCTCTTCAGCTCTGCAAGATACTCCGGAGAGAACTTCAATGTCTTATTTACGTTCTGCGGTGTTTGTGAATAATCGTTCCAGGCAGTCCAAGCTTCGTTAAATACGGATGCCCATGTATAGCCATCCGTTACGAGATCAGGAACTGCTGTTGGTTTCTTGATGGAATAGTTGGCAGTATAATCAATGGTCAGACGATCTTTCGCTGGTTTCTTTGTAGTGATCAGTACAACACCAAATGCACCGCGTGCGCCATATATAGCAGCTGATGCTGCATCTTTCAGAACGGATACACTGGTAATATCGCGCGGGTTGATCAGGCGCGGATCACCTTCAACACCATCAATCAGAATCAACGCACTACCACCTTGTCCAATCGAAGTGGTTCCGCGAATGTTATAGCTTGGTGATTGAATGGGTTTGCCATCTTCCAGGCGAATGTTCAGGTTCGGTATAAGACCTTGCAACCCTTGCGTTAAATTAGGCACCGGACGATTCTCAAATACTTCACTGGTCACCTGGTCAACGGCTCCGGTCATATTTACTTTCTTCTGCGTACCATAGCCAACCACCACTACTTCCTCCAACGACTTTGAATCCGGCGGAAGCTGAATGTCCAATGTAGTTTGTCCTGCAACAGAACGCTCAATGGTTTTATACCCGATGAAGCTGAATTGCAGCACCGCATCGTCTGGAGCATCCAGCGTAAAGCTTCCGTTTATATCGGTAGTCGTGCCGGTAGCTGTACCTTTCACAAGCACGTTTACTCCGGGAATTACTTCACCGGTTATAGCATCCGTTACTATACCTTGAACTGTTTTTATAACCAGCAACGGCTTCTCTTTCTCCGGCATGATCTTGCGGGAGACTATAATATTATAGTTGATCTGCTTAAACTGCAGCTCACTGTTACGCGATATTTCACTGAGTATATCGGCAACGGTTATATCCTTGTCCTGAAAAGTAAATTTGCCTTTTACTTTTTTAACGGAACTCTGGTATACAAATACATACTTTGTTTTCTCTTCTATGGCGGAGAAAACTTTTGTTATACCGGCTTCCTTCAGGTCGATGGCAATCTTTACCTCCCGTATGGTTTGACCATGGGAAGGTTCCGCGAGCAAAAACTGCATGGCTATACATTGCCACACAAAAACATAGAGGATTTGTTTTGATGCGAACATCAATATTTTGAGTAATTTCAAGCTCATAAGTAGACGATAAAGGTTTACGAATCTTTCTTGTCGGCCCATCCCTGTTGCCGCAGTGGATGGGCTTCTTTTTTTATAGGCGTTACTTCTGCACAGAAGCAAGCAGCCCGGTATTTATAGCATTATGGATATAGCATAGGCATCAGGGTTTACAGGGTTTTCCTTTAATGACGATTTCGCGTTCGCTGGCAAAATGGTATTCCATACCGTGCATGATCTTCAACCCTTCCAGGATGTTGGTCAAACGATCGCTTTTATATTTACCACTCACCGTACAATCACCAAGAGCTTTATTGTCCAGGGTGATGGTTACGTCATACCATTTCTCCAGGATATCGGTAAGCTCTTCTATCCGCGTGTTATCGAGGTATATAATTTTGTCTGTCCAGGCGAGGTAGCGTTCCAATGACACTTCACGTTTTTCCCAGATCAATTTCTCCGGATCAAAGTATATCTGCTGATTCGGGTGAAGTTCAAGTTTATCCGCCTGCTTTCGCACATTTGCAACGACTACCCTACCGGTTTTTACCGTTACTTCAATTGGTTTTCGTTGATAGGCGCATATATTAAAAGATGTACCAAGCACAACCGTGGTGAGATCGCCTGTCCTTACAACAAATGGTTTTTCCGGGTCGCGTTTTACTTCGAAGAACGCTTCGCCTTGTAGCGTGATCTCGCGTTTGCCATTGGTAAATCTCTCCGGAAAAGAAATCGCGCTGCTGTTGTTGAGTTTTACGATGGAACCATCCTGTAGCGTAATAACAGCCTGCTGGCCGCGCCCGGTAGTATGCGTAATATACTTTATCTCTTCCGCTTCCCGGGTATGTGATGTGTATAGAAGCCAACCTGCTGCCACAAGTATAATCAGGGATGCGGCTATCTTCAGCCACGTACGCACGAAAGGTCTTCTTGAGGATGTCTCAAACGCATCCGCAGCAATATCGTGTGTGAAATTATCCGGCTCCATCGCCTTCGTCAGCGATTGATATAGTTCAATTTTTATGCGATCACGTTCGGTAAGCTCCCATTCCTTCCAGTATGAATCGTCCTTCTGAAATGCTTTATAAAAAGCATCGAAATATTGCTGCTCAACAGCAGAGCACTCTCCTTTAACATATCGGTCCAGTAGTGCTTTGAATTCTTCTTTAGTCATGCCTTGGCGTTACACCTGTATAGTGTAACTGATACCACTGAACACGGGGCTGATTTTTTTAAAAAGTGCACATATAACAAATCAATAATGCACTTAATATTTTCATAACATATATGGGACCATTAAAGAAAGAGCATCCATATACCGACATGCACAGCGACATGTTCCAGCGTATGACGAAGGTGCTTTAACGCATTGGAGATATGCCACTCCACAGTACGTGTGGACAAGTTGAGACGTTCGGCGATTTCTATATTGGACAGATGTTCGAAGCGACTGAGGTAAAATACTTTTCTGCATTTCTCCGGCAACGTATCAAGCGAGGTCTGTAACAACGTGTCCAATTCTTTGTAGGCAAGAAGCTCCTCGGTTGTATTGATCATCGGCGTTGCATCAATATAGGCAGCATGTTCTGCCGAGAGTGCAGCTTTACGAAGTTGTTGTGCGACCTGGTACTTTACCGATTGAAATATATAGCCCGTGAAGAAACCGATCTGAAGCGTTTGTCGTTTCTTCCACAAGTCAAGAAATATATCCTGCACAATATCTTTCGCTGCATCTTCGTCACGCAACAACGCATAGGCTGCACGATACATACCTTCCCAGTAACGATCGTATAGTGTGCTGAACGCTATACGGTTATCATCCTTAAGAAGCAGTACAAGCTGTTCATCCGAAAGTGTATGCATCTGCGCGGGTCTGTTTTCCGCTTCAAAGAACTTAAATAAAAAAAGAGCGAGTGGCCTGCGCATCATTAAGGAATTTTTAAGTTTTCAATGCATCCACCAGCGCTACCACACTTATCTACATGCTATACCGGGATGTCTCAATTAATAAAACGTTAACCGTGTTGCCATGGCAAATTCACACGAGCAATGTTTCTTTGAACTCCTACGCTCAACCCAATTAACCTACTGGTTTGTCATGAGAGATTTTCTTTTAGGACTGAAGATACGGATCAAGCTGCTGGCTGCATTCGGCTCTCTCCTTCTGCTTTCAGTTCTGCTGATCGCCTTATCGGTTTCGTCCATTCACAAGATCATACACTATAAATCCATCAATGAAAAAATGGATTTGCTCAAGCTTCGTCTTGAAACGCTTGACCTCGCTACGAAGGAATTTATATATGAAGGGTACAAATCGGCTTCTTTTCTGGAAACGAAGAATACGCCTTCACTCCAATCCTTTAACGAAAACTATACGGTAGCAAAAGTTATCATTACAGATGTCCAAAGTACTGCGTTGAAAGATCATGCACTACTCGCCCAGAATCTGATCTCACCGCTGGACAGCCTTCAACACGATTTCAACTTACTGGTAACGTTACTGGGAGCCCGCGGCTTTAAGGATTTTGGACTCGAAGGTTCGTTGCGTGATGCTATTCACACCGTGGAGAACTCCGGTTTTGAATTTGATAAAGCAACGCTGCTGATGCTGAGACGACATGAAAAAGATTTCTTCCTTCGTAAGGATGTCAAGTATCAACAGGAATTCAACAAGCGGTTTGATATACTGCAACAACAAATTCAGCTTACATCCAACGCTGCGTTGCAGACATCGCTTGCGAATTATAAGGATGCCTTTAATAAGGTTGTCGCCATTGAACAACAAATCGGCCTGAGCAACGATGAGGGTATACGCGGCCGCATACTCGCTAACTTCCAGTTGATTCGTCCACGCATCGAAACTATCCGCTCTTCTATAAAGAGACAGAATGAGACCGAGATTGTCCGCACCCAATGGATGCTCTGGATTATTTTCGGTGTGCAGATTATAGCAGGTATTGGTATGGCATTGCTCTATGCAGGCCTGCTTACAAAATCAATTACTGAAATCCGTAACGGCATGCAGAAACTGGCCAGTGGTATATTTCCGGATAAACTACGCATTCACACTACCGAAGAGATTGGACAAACCAAAATCGCTTTCAATCAATTCATCGATCGTCTTCAGGCAGCCTCTTCCTTTGCAGAACATCTGGGATCGGGCGAACTTACCTATCACTATGATGAACAGTATTCGAACGATGTACTGGCGCAATCGCTCATTCGTGCACAACAAAAACTTCGTCATGCAGAAGAACAGCAACGGAAAATCAACTGGATGAATGAAGGTGCCGCGCGCTTCAATGAAATTCTCAAAAACGATTCCGAAGAGATCACCGTATTGGGCGACCGTATACTAAAGCTGATGGTACACTACCTGCAAGCCAACCAGGGCGCGCTCTATATATTAAACGGTTCAGCAGATGACGGTATACTGGAACGTATCGCCACGTATGCGTATGACAAAAAGAAATATATACATGAACGTATAGCAGCGGGTGTCGGTCTAATCGGCCAGTGTGTACTTGAAGGAGAAACCATCCACCTGAAAGATATACCGAAAGACTATATCCGGATTACTTCAGGTCTTGGAGAAGCAACACCGCGTCACCTCGTCATTGTGCCGTTAAAGACACGCGGTTCTGTCAATGGTATTATTGAGCTCGCCTCGTTCACTACGCTGGAACAGCACCACATTGAATTCATCGAACGAATGGCCGAAAATATGGCCGCCCTCCTGGCCAACAAACAAATGAACCCGCTGTTGAAAC
>CAMLLI010000387.1 GCA_946480685.1 uncultured Flammeovirgaceae bacterium
ACACCACACGACAAGTGTCCATCCTGACTAAGCGAATCGATAACATTACCGGCTGAATCAAGGTACATATTGCGTGAAGCGGCACCGGGAGCTTTTTCGCGGTAATCGAGTGTCGCTATACTTCCATCATGTTTCCGGTATACCATAAATCCACCACCACCAATGTTACCGGCACTCGGGTATACCACGGCCAGTGCAAATTGTGTAGCGATGGCTGCGTCAACCGCGTTACCACCTTTACGCATAATGTCTACACCAACCTGCGAGGCAAGCGGGTGAGCGGAAACAACCATGGCAGAATCAGCAACTAAACCTGTAATCCGTTCGTGTCGAATATTGCTGGTACAGGCAACTGCACTTATAGCAAGTAAAAGCGGAATACAGCATTTCATCATCTTAAAATTGGTTAAGTCGAGTTAAAAGTATTAATTCCGAGAGTGTTTTAGAAGATATTTATGGATGAGTGGTGATTAACATCTTTACTGCAAAAGCATGAGTCTTAGAAAAGAAAAAGCCGCCCGATTAAAAGTACACGTGCTGGATACAACCCTGAAACTGGTTGGGAAGAGACCCTTTGAAGATCTGTATGTAGACGACATTTGCGAGAAAGTTAAGATCTCGAAAGTAACACTGTTCAAGTACTTTCCGCAGAAGGAAGATATTTTATTATACTACTTTCGGGTGTGGTGCCTGGGGCGATCTGCTGACCTTGCACTTAAACCAAAAGAAGGGATACAGGGAGTATATTATCTGTTTGATAAACTCAGCGAGTCGTACGAAGAGCACCCGGGATTGCTGCTGAGTCTGATCGGGTACTTCTCGGATTTCCGCAGACCGCCAAAACCTTTTCCGTTGAAACCTGAAGAAAAGAAGATCCTCTTTCCGGAAGTAGAGAATATCACCAACGTCGAAATTTTATCGCTCGACCAGATGCTGGAGAAATTTACCCTGGAGGCCATCTTCCGCAAAGAAATTACCAAGACGATCTCGACACGCGACATTACGAACCTGATCACTTCGATGTTTATCGGCGGCGTTGTGGCAGCACACCTTAACCAGTTAAGTCCGGCAAAAATCTTCTTCCGTAAAAATCTTGATCTGATGTTACGCGGTCTGCAGTAACCTATAAATAATTAATATTCAGGAGTTTTACGCTTTGATGACAAGCGCTAATTACGCACACGAACGGACTTCGTGCGTTTGGTCTTTCGATCTTTCTTACGATCGTACCAGCGGTGATGATACTTCGGTTTAACAACATTAATCGTTGTGCCCGATTTTTTGCTGCACGCAGGTAGAAGGAGCATCATCAATATAAGATAAAAAAATAGTCGTCTCATGCAGTGGGTCAAAAATAACATTTTTTGGCTTCTGACTGATACTCTTCAAAACGGTTCCGTATTTTTTGCCGTATACTTACCTTTGATAATATTATCTAACCCTCTTTATGAAACAGTCTATACTTGGTTTAGGGTTGATGATTCTGGTTTCAACGCTCTCTATAGCACAGGATTATCAGACCTACGATGAAGGAATCGCCAAATTCAGAGCAAAAGAATACGAAGCCGTCATCACACTTTTCTCCGGCATGCTGTCGAACCCCGAACGGAACAAACGCTACGATGAAGATCTCTATTTCTATCGCGGACAATCATACTACTTCAAAGGAGAAACGGAAAGTGCGTTAAGCGATCTTGATAAAGCAAGCGAGTTGAATCACTATAACAAAGCCGTGATCAGCTGGTTCAGGGCTCGCTGCTACGATAAAAAAGGAAATATAGCGCAGGCTGAAAATTACTATAGCGAAGCCGTTAAGTATGCCGAGAACAACAAGAAAGTATCGGCACAGATACTTGCCGATCGTTCACAGTTCTATGCACGACAAGGAAAGCGAGATGCTGCAAACAGTGATCTCGCATTAGCGAAATCGCTTGATCCTGCCAACGCAGATATAGCGAAGGCGAATGTAACTCCGTCTACCAGCAACACGCGTGGAGGTGACGATAAAAAATCAAACACACAGGTAATCGTCAAGAGCAATCCGAAGAACAATACACCGAAAGAAACGAAGAAGGAAGTAAAGAAAGATCCGCCACCGGCAACACAGACGCAGCCTGTACAACAACCGGTTAATACCTTGGCTCAGCAGCAACAACCTATCGTGGAACCTGTGGCAAATACAGCCCTCATCTCTTCGATAGCATCAGCCTATAAAGATGAAAAGCGTTATGCACTGGTGATTGGTAACAGCAGTTACACGAACTCCGTGGGTATACTGAAGAACCCGGTAAACGATGCTACGGATGTATCGACCGAGTTGAAAAAATCAAACTTCGAAGTACAATTACTTACCAACGCTACTTATGTGCAGATGCGTGAAGCGATGCGCAAGTTTCAGGATAAACTGGTGAATGGTCCGAAGGATCAAACGGTTGGTTTGTTTTACTATGCAGGTCACGGTGTACAGTACCAGGACGAAAATTACCTTGTGCCGGTAGATGCCAACGTGCAGTTTGAAGATGATATAGTTCGTATGTGCTTCCCGGTACAGAAGATGGTGCTGGCCAACATGGAGCGCTCCAACTCGCGCATGAATATAGTGATACTCGATGCCTGCCGTAACAATCCGTTCCCGGCAGCAACACGTTCGGTATCGCAGGGACTCGTTGAGATGAAACGTGCACGCGGTTCATTTATAGCTTACGCGACAGCTCCCGGTTCAGTAGCATCAGACGGTTCCGGACGCAACGGCCTCTACACGCAGGAGTTACTCAAAGCACTGCGCAAGCCGGGCTTAACCATTGAGCAGGTGTTTAAAGATGTGCGTATGAATGTATTGAGACTTTCCGGTGAGAAACAATTCACGTGGGACAGCTCAAATATAGTAGGAGAGTTTTACTTCAAGTTCCAGTAACGTATACGCTACATGAACGTGTAGGTGTATTTACTGCAACCTCAAACTATAGTACCTTACCAGATCATTTTAACCTCTCATAATCATGAAAAAGCTACTCTGCTTCCTGAGCCTGTTGTTGACTGTTATAACGGCATCGGCCCAGGACGAAGGCACGATCGTAAAACGCGAACGCATCGATAAGAATAAAGGATTATTTATAGGTCTCGGACCTTCTTTTACATTCGGTAAAAATATAGGCGACTATAAAACCGGCTTCAACGTAGAGCTTGGTTTTCTGAAGCGCGTGAACAGAGTACTTTCCATAGGACCTTCTATATCATACCTGAGTTTTCAATATGATCCGGAAGTAACAACGGCAAATGGCGGTGATGCCTATGTTGGTTACGGTGATCCGAACAACTGGGGTGATAAGTATCCGGTTAACAACCTGGCGTATGACTATGGTTATGTACTCGAACTCGAAGGGGGCGATCTTAGTTTAACATCACTCGCAGTGAATATCAAACTGAACTTTGTTCCGGTAAAGGATAACTCTGTTATATCGGTATATGCTTTTGCAAAACCGTTTATAAGTCTGGCGTCACGGAAGGAAGTGTCAGGTCGAGGCGAGCGCTATACGTACGAAACTTACGAAGATAACAATGGTACTGCTACCGAGAATGATGATCTGCTCTATTATAATCAGGGCGATGATACCTGGTATGCCGATGGCTATACGGAAACGTGGGATGGTGAATCGTATGAAGCTTTAAAGAGTGATACCGAAGTAACGGGCGGTATATTTGTAGGTCCCGGTATCGAGTTATTTCCTGCTCGTAAATTTTCGTTCTATACACAAGCAACGTTCGGATATACTTTCCCGGTAACATTTGTGAGTACGGAGTCGTATGACAATACCATAGCATCCTACGTGAATAAAGAATTTCCGATGACGAAGAAAGGATTCCCATCGGTAAATGTCCAGGTTGGTATGACGTTTAACTTTTAACGATTCAATAACAAGCGCTGTTGATTAGGTATGAATAAGCGAATTAATCTGCTCGTTCTTTTTTGCTTGATAAGTGTGAGTTGTCTCGCGCAATTTAAATTGTACGAGCGCGGCCATGACAGCTATACGTCAGGTAAATATGAAGACGCGATCAAGAACTTTTCAGAGTACCTGACCAAAGTTACACGCGATAAAGCGCTTGATGTAGAAGTATACTATCTGCGGGCACTGGCTTACTACAAAACCAACAAGCATACCGAGGCTATTTCAGATTTTGAAGAAACGCTGCTGCGGAATCATGAGAACAGCGGGAATATTTACTGGTTCAAGGCAAAGAGTAACGAGAAGACAGGCGCGACCCGGGAAGCGATCAGCGATTATGGTAATGCCATTCATGAACTCGGTGGTGATAAGACCATCAAATCAAAATTACTATACGAGCGCGGGTTGCTATATGTAAAGCTGAATGATCTCCAGAAAGCAAAAGAAGATTTTCTGAATGGAGTAGCGCTCAATCCCGGTAACGCAGATCTTACGCGCGAACTTGGCAAGCTTGATAAAGTTGTACTTGCATCGCGCAGCACACCAGACAATGCAGCGAAGACTGAACCTGCTGCTGTAAAGAAAGACGACCCTGCAAAAAAGAATAACACAACAACAGTAGCCAAGAAAGAAGAACCCGTTGCTCTTACCTCGAATACAAGCACTGCGAAAACACCGGTGCACCAGTCGGCCGGTAGTCAGTCCGTTAGCAGCCAACCTTCGCTGGCAGAATTTTACAAAGACGAGAAACGTTTTGCTTTGGTGATTGGCAACTCCTCATATCCAAAAACTATAGGAGCATTGCGAAACCCCGTGAATGATGCCACCGACATGGCAAAGGAACTGCAGAACTCCAACTTTGAAGTAGACCTGCTCACCAACGCTACCTATGGACAGATGCGTGCTGCACTGTTGAAATTCAAAGAGAAGATTGATGCCGGTGACCCGGAGAAAACGGTAGCATTGTTTTACTTTGCCGGCCATGGTTTACAGCATGAGCAGGAAAATTACCTCGTACCGATTGATGCTGCCGTAGAGTTTGAAGACGACATCAGTCGCTATTGTTTTCCGGCACAACGCATGGTGCTGGCCAACATGGAGCGGTCCAGTGCACGCATGAATATACTTATACTGGACGCCTGTCGTAACAATCCGTTTCCTGCCCTTAACCGTTCTGTTACACAGGGGCTGGGAGAGATGCGCAGAGCGCGCGGATCATTTATAGCTTATGCAACTGCTCCGGGTTCCGTTGCTTCTGACGGATCGGGTAAAAATGGTTTATATAGATCGAAGAGCACACGTCTGAACTCCAGTCACGAT
>CAMLLI010000388.1 GCA_946480685.1 uncultured Flammeovirgaceae bacterium
GAGGACGAGGAATGGGAACTCTGGATTGCCAAATTAAAATCTATCTCATCCGATATTCTCGGATTTAAAGTTGTCGATCCGGAGACTGGATCTTAAGCTTAGCTACATTTAAATAGCTATATTCGTTCATTTTCCATTCATTCATGCAGTCACAAATAAAGTATATTCTAACGCTTGTAGCACTGGTATACAGCACCATTGCGAATTCTCAACCAGGCCATATTTACGTTTCCGAAGACAATAAAGGTTATACAGATAGTGAATTTCTAAAGCTTTGGTATGCCTCAGGTGAATTGGTGAATCTTGAAATTGTTAACCGAAAATACGACAGTGTTTTCTTTAGACTAAAACACTATGATAACGCCAGTTACCTGAAAGATATATTAAAAGGCAGTAACTCCTGCGGTAGAAGGAAAAGTAAACCTGTCGATCAAATCAAGAAGGAACTGTTGGCAGGCCAACTAGCTACTATAAAGCTTGTCTCGTTTAAATATCCCGACACCGTCTTTACCTTAAGCACTCCGAAAAAAGATGGTAAAGTTGACTTAGATGCCATGTTCGAAGTTAAGACGCTGGGAAAGGATATAGAAGATATACTTCTTGATATTCTCGTTAACTACAAAAACATTAGTAAAATAGGTCAAGTCATAATGTGTTATGAACCCAGAAATGCCATTCTTTTCGTAGATAAAACTGATAATATTTTAGGCTATATTGAAATATGCTTTGGTTGTCAGAAATATATAGCGAGTGAAAAAAGTCTGCAGGATTTAAGTTTCTGCGAGGATAAATTTGAAGCGCTTCGAAAAATATTTATGGCAGCAGGGATAAAGTATGGAATGAATTATCTTGAGTATTGAAATAATCTCCCAACAGTCTGGAGACTGTTGCCAATGCTGGCACAAGTCGGAGACTTGCGCCGGTTAATTTAACGACCTCCAGGTCAGTGATAATACCAACAATGGAGCAAAATAAAAAGGAGTTTGACATTATTACCAATCAACCGTATATGCTGCAACAAACAATTGATTGGTATAATAGCATTTATAAAACAGATTTTGAACTTGCCCGCTTTGTAAGGGATGAGATCAACTTTGCTACTATAGTATATGAGAAAGCTTCTGATTTTGATGTATTTCAATTAGGCGCTAACTATGGAAGGCAATGTGAGGCTTTTGATAAGACATTCTCATCTTCTATACCACCGGATTATTTTAACGATAAAACAAAATATCCAAAAGAATAATCAACAGCATCCAATCTCTAAATCTTCCGCATAATCAATTACGGATTACTCTATTTGATCCAGGGTTTCCGATATCCATAAAAGTATAGGTTTATGGAATAAATATATAGGAATTGTTGCTGACAAAAATTGAAATTACCACAGCAAGACTACATCAAATTTTATTTTGAAAGAGTAAAATTTATAGTCTGCTATTTTCCTATATTCATGGGTTCAATAACCCTTGTATACCAGCCTATGAACTTCCTGAAAAACATCCTCAATAAAAAAGAGGAGCCTATCCAATCTTACCAAGACTTCTGGAATTGGTTTCTGAAAAACGAAAGAGATCTGTATAAAGTCATGAAAGAAAATCGAAATGTTAAAGAGAAGTTTTTCAATGTAATTTCTCCAAAGCTAGACGAGCTTCGTGATGGATATCATTTTACGACAGGAATGTCTGACGATGATATAGTGACGCTAACAATTACTGCCGATGGCGTAATCGAAAATATAGTATTTGTAGAAGAACTGGTGCAGGCCGCTCCAACGATAAAGGGATGGACAATAGTAGCGCTCAAGCGACCAGTAGACGAGGAAGGAATGGATATTGAAGAGGTGGCGATCGACATGGGTGGCTATACGTTCGAGGCTTCCAATTTATCCTTTTACGAAATGGAAGACGCTAATCCAGACGAAATAGATATTACGGTTGTATACGGTGATGACTTCGATGAGAAACGCGCATCAACCATCTCCAGCGGCACCTCTATTTTCTTAGAACATTATCTCGGTGAATTAAGATTTGCAACGGCCTTCGACAATATAACTGTAGTGGGCAAAAGTGAAGCCGAGAAGGAACCGGTTCCTATATTGAAGCTCCGTGACTTTTTGATCTGGCGTGAAAAAGAATTCATAGAGAAATATGAAGGATTACGACATAATACCGAGAACGATACTTACTCTGGTTTTACAGCAGAAACAAAAGAGGGTAAACCTGTTATAGCAGTTATCAATACCGATCTGCTCGCATGGGACAGCAAAGCTTCTCATCCCTGGATCGCCATTATTGAGATTAACTATAACGGTGTCGAAGATAGTGGACTGCCTGATGAAGAAACACTCCATTTGTTAGACGATATTGAAAACAAAATAACTGAACAGCTCCAGGATTTTGAAGGTTACCTGAATGTTGGACGTGAGACATCAAACGACATACGCGCTATATTTTTTGCATGCAAAGACTTCAGAAAGCCATCCAAAGTCTTTGACGAAATCCAACATACATTCGCAGACTCATTTGAAATAAGCTTCGGTATTTTTAAAGACAAATACTGGAAATCTTTCAGTCGATTTGAGGCCGCTTAAAATCTGAGTAAGTATCAACAAATGGTGATTAGCAATAAACTCTGGTCACCGTTCCTGCTGCAGCCTAGGGGTAGCGTTGTATCCCGATCCATGCAGCATAGCTATCTCCCGTCATCATAGACATTGTCTCAAGTTTAATAGATATGTCCTATGGAAACATCGACCGGTAGACGAAGAACATAGTCTGTTACTTTTCCCAAAATCACTTCGATAACAGGAACGATTTTATTTTTTATTCCAGCGGTATGCGTATTTACTACTCAAAGCTATATTTTAGTGGTTACCCAAACCGCTGGCATGAAACACTCCCCTTTCCTACCGATTGTCTTGCTCTGGCTTCTTGCGCAGGCAGCCGTTGCACAGTCTTTTAAAAATGACACAACCTTTATTGCAGCCGCTGTTGGCAGCGCTGTTAAAAATTATAACAATGCCATTCAAGGTCAGGCGCAGTTGTATAATGGAAGTGATTACGCATTATACCTCTCACTGAAAGAAGAACATCCGTATTTCGGAACAGACGACTGGGTGTTCGGTTCCGTATACTATGACGGCTACCTGTACGAAAATGTACCACTGTTGTACGACCTCTCTTCCGATCAACTGCTTACGGAAACCTACTACAGCAGCAGCGTTATGAAACTTACCAAAGACAAAGTCCGCTCTTTCACATTGCCAGATCAGCGTGTATTCGTAAACCGGCCGGATACGAGCCTGTCGCCCGGGTATTACGAAGTGCTTTACAACGGTAAGACTAGAGCATACGCGCGTCACATCAAGATTCTACAGGAGACACTTACCTCGCAGGAGATCATTCACGAGTTTGATGAGAAAACACGATACTATATCTGCATGAACAACCAGTGTCACGCTATAAAAAGTAAAGGTGCTCTGCTGAAACTATTTGGAGACAAGAAACGCGAAGCCGTTCAATATGTAAAACAAGGCAAGAAACTTCCGTACCGAAAAAACCGCCGGCAGTATATTACCCGCTTAGCTGAATTCCACGACCGTAGCCAAACAAACCCATGATTAAAAAACTACCCTATCTGTTACTTCTTCTCCTGGTGATGGCTACTACGGGATATAGCCAGCGTGCAACCCGTATCACCGCTCAGTTTTCAGGGGCAACGTTTGATCAGGTCGTAAGCAAAATCGAAGAACAAACCGATTATCGTTTATCGTACAATGCTTCATGGACCGATAGCCTTACCGTTAACCTCAACGCTTCCAATGAAGAGGTAACATCTGTACTGGATAAAATTCTGACAGGAACCGAGCTCCATTACAATATATACCAGAACCAGATTTACATTACGCGTGAAAGACAGATCCTGACGGAACTTCCACTCGAGTTTTTTGGTCCTGAAGAAAACAAGACCAAAGCCGCACCTTCCTTTGACTATACCGATTTTGAACAACGCGAGAAAAAGAAAAAACTGGCCGAAGAAAAATTATATACTATTGGCCCTCGTACCGATAACCTGCAAGGCAAAGCTACAATAGCAGGTACTGTTCGGGATTCAAAATCAGGAGAGCCGGTAATCGGAGCTTCGGTTTATGTGGAGAACCCGATGATCGGAGCTTCTACCGATCAGTTCGGCCACTACTCACTCACGCTTCCAAAAGGACAACATATACTGAAAGTAAAAAGCATCGGCATGAAGAACACCCATCGCCAGGTAATGCTAAATGCGAATGGAAGACTTGACATAGAGATTGAAGAAGATATAACACCGCTGAAAGAAGTAGTAGTTGAGTCTGATCGCGATGCGCGTGTAACCGGCATGCAGATGGGCATGGAAAAACTCGACATCAAAACGATGAAGCAAATGCCGCTAGCACTAGGCGAAACTGACATCATGAAAGTTGTGTTGACATTACCCGGTGTACAAACCGTTGGTGAAGGTACCGTTGGTTTGAATGTACGCGGTGGCGCTACCAATCAGAATCTGATCCTCTACAACGATGCTACGGTATATAATCCATCGCACTTGTTTGGTTTCTTCTCTACGTTTAACCCGGATGTACTTAAAAATGTAGAGCTATATAAAAGCGGTATAAATGCAGAGTATGGCGGGCGACTTTCTTCCGTGCTCGATGTACACACACGCGAAGGAAACCTGAAGAAACTTTCAGGTTCTGGTGGTATAAGTCCTATCACCGGCAGATTTAGTCTCGAAGGTCCTATCATTAAAGACAAGACCTCATTCCTGCTGGGCGTACGCTCAACGTATTCCGACTGGATACTGGATCGGGTGAAGACGGATGAACTGAAAAGCAGCGATGCATCGTTCTATGATTTGAATGCGAGCATCAGCCACAAAATCGATGATGACAACAATATATACCTGTCGGGGTATATGAGTATGGATAAATTCAAACTCAATTCTGATACAGCATATAAGTATAGCGATCGTAACGCCTCACTGAAATGGAAGCACGTTTTCAATTCCAAGCTATACGGTGTACTTACCGGAACCTATAGCCGCTATGAATATGCGGTTACCAGCAACTCCAGTCCTATCAACGCTTTTGAAATGGACTTTGCCATCAAGCAATGGAACGCGAAAGCAGATATAAATTATTTCCCAAATGCCAAACATACCATTACAGCAGGTGCCAGTGTAACACGCTACGATTTGTCGCCCGGCAATTATCAACCGTATGGTGC
>CAMLLI010000389.1 GCA_946480685.1 uncultured Flammeovirgaceae bacterium
GGCTCTCGGGTAAGCAGCAACTTTTAAAGCAGGTAAAAGCAGATCAACTAGTGGTGGTAAAGGAAACGGATGCTACAGACAAATATATACCACGTGACGTGGTGAAACCCATCTTTACGCGAACGCAAAAACTTTCGTTTACCCATCAGCAAGACTATATCAATGATTTCAAAAGACAACCGCTCATGGTAAACCCGTTGTCGTTTAACGGGCCGGCTTTGGCAAAAGCCGATGTAAATGGTGACGGTCTTGAAGATATATATACCGGTGGCGGCATAGGACAACCCGGCGAATTATTTATTCAGCAAAAGGGCGGAAAATTTGCCAGCAAAGGGCAACCTGCATTTATAGCCGACAAAGTATATGACGACACCGATGCTATATTTACCGATGTAAATGCCGATGGCCACGCAGACCTCTACGTATGCAGTGGAGGATATCATCAGTTTGAACCGGATGCTGCTACCTTACAGGATCGTTTATACCTCAACGATGGCAAGGGTAATTTTGCCAACGCGGCAAACGCGTTGCCTGTTATGCACACCAGTAAGAGCTGCGTGCGCGTTAGCGATGTAAATGGTGATGGAGCGCCCGATCTGTTCGTAGGCAGTCGTGTTATACCGGGGCGTTACCCGGAAACACCGGAAAGTTATTTACTGATCAACGATGGTAAAGGTAAATTTACCAATGCTATTGCGTCATGGTCACCGAGTCTGCAAACTATAGGTATGGTTACAGATGCAGCCTTTACCGATCTGAATGGCGATAAGATGGACGATCTGATCGTAGTAGGCGAGTGGATACCGGTAACTGTATTCATAAATGAAAATGGTAAACTGGCCGATCGGACACGCGATTACTTTTCGAAATCCTATAGCGGCTGGTGGAACCGGATTGTGACCGGAGATTTTAATCATGATGGTAAAACGGATCTTGTTATCGGTAACATCGGACTCAACACACAATGCAAAGCCAGCGATTCCGAGCCTGTCGAAATGTTTTATAAAGATTTTGATAACAACGGTTCGGTCGATCCGATTCTGTGCTCCTATATACAAGGGGCGAGTTATCCCTATGTAACACGCGATGAACTGCTTGAGCAGATCGGCTCCAAGCGAAAGCGATTTCCCGACTATAAAAGTTATGGCAATGCAACCCTCACCGATGTTTTTACAAGTGAAGAACTCGTTGGTGTAAAAAAACTTTCTGCCAACTATTTGCAAACGGTATGCTTTCTGAGCGATGCACAGGGAAAATTCCATGAAAAAACGTTGCCGGTGCAAGCACAGATGTCACCCGTTTATGTAATTATTCCACTAGATTACAACGCTGATGGAAACGAAGATTTAATTTTAGGAGGCAACATTAACCACGCGCGATTGAAGTTCGGAAAATACGATGCTAACTACGGTATGTTACTGCAGGGTGATGGCAGTGGCAATTTTAAGTATATTTCACAACAACGCTCGGGCTTCCGGCTCACAGGTGATGTACGAAGCGCAGTAACGCTGGGCAACACGATAATCTTTGGAATCAACGAACAACCTATACAAGCATATTCTCATCAATAGTTTAAGATATATAGTTCAGAAGTAAAAAATGATAAGCACGTTTATTCGGAAAAGTCTCACGCTGGTATGGCTGGCGTGTATAGCAGCAGGGTTTACGGCCTGCGATGATTCATCAACACCACGCATTCTTGTATTTACCAAAACGGCAGGATTCTATCACGAATCGATTCCTAGCGGTGTAGCAGCTATTCAAAAGCTTGGGAAAGAAAATGGTTTTGAAGTAGACACTACAAAGGATGCACACATCTTTACCGAGGATGAACTGAAACGATACAAGGCTGTAGTATTTCTCAGTACAACCGGCAATGTTCTCAATGCCGATCAGCAGGTGGCCTTCGAGCGCTATATACAGGCCGGTGGTGGTTATGTGGGGATTCACGCAGCGGCAGATACGGAGTACGAATGGCCGTGGTATAACAAACTGGTGGGAGCGTATTTTCTCAACCATCCGAATAATCCGAACGTTCGCAGTGCTGCCATGAATATAGTGGATACCACCCATCTGGCAACGAAAGGGCTACCCGCCCGCTGGGAGCGCACAGACGAGTGGTATAACTATAAAAGCATATATACCGGTATCAACACCCTGATCCTGCTGGATGAAGACAGCTACGATGGTGGTGAGAACGGTGACAACCACCCAATTGCGTGGTATCATGATTATGATGGCGGTCGCGCTTTCTATACGGGTGGAGGACATACAAACGAAACCTATAGCGAGCCGCTGTTCCTGAAGCATTTGCTGGGCGGTATACAATATGCCATGGGTGCCAATGTAAAATTAGATTATGCAAAAGCGTATGCAGTAAAATCTCCGGAGGAAAATCGCTTTACAAAAACAATTCTCAGCAACGATCTCAATGAACCGATGGAGCTCGCTGTTGCGCCTGACGGACGCGTATTCTTTGCGGAACGTGCCGGTAAATTTTTTGTATACCAGCCATCTGATAATACCACGAAGCTTGTTCACCAGTTTACCGTAATGCCTGATAACAAGGAAGGTTTTGGTAACGGTTTGCTGGGTGTAACGCTCGATCCTGATTACGAAAAGAATAACTATATCTATTTCTTTTATACACCCGATACAAAACCTGCGCATCAGAATGTATCCCGGTTCAGAATCGGTAAGGACAATGTCCTCGATCTGAAATCTGAAAAAGTTTTGCTGCAGATACCGCTGGAGCTTGAAGTAAGTGCGCATACCGGTGGTTCACTCGCATGGGACAGTGACAAGAATCTATATATATCTACCGGTGATAACACCGTGCCCTTTGCCTCGGATGGCTTTGCTCCAATCGATGAAATTCCGGGACGCATTACCTATGATGCACAACGTTCTGCCGCGAACACCAACGATCTTCGCGGAAAGATATTGAAGATACATCCGGAAGAAGATGGAACGTATACTATACCGGCTGGTAATTTATTCCCGAAAGGAACTCCGCAGACACGTCCGGAGATATATGCGATGGGCTGCCGTAACCCGTATCGTATATCGGTTGACGCAGCTACAGGTATAGTATATTGGGGAGAGATCGGTCCGGACTCCGGCAAAGATGGTGCACAAGGACCGCGTGGTTACGATGAGATCAACCAGGCAAAAACTCCTGGTAATTATGGATGGCCTTACTTTGTAGGTGATAATAAAGCATACCATGAATTTGATTTTGCAACGAAATCGGTAGGAGCATTGTTTGATCCGAATGCACCGGTAAATACATCGCCCAACAATACAGGTGCAAAAGAATTACCGCCTGCACGCAAGGCAATGATCTGGTATCCGTACGATCGCTCAGATGAATTTCCGGATATAGGTGCAGGAGGACGCAGCGCTATGGCGGGCCCGGTATATCATTACGATGCTGATCTCAAGTCCAATACTAAATTTCCGGAATACTTTGACAAGAGTTTGTTCATCTTCGACTGGATGCGTAACTGGGTATATATCGTGCGCCTGGATGCCGAGTATAACTTTAAACGCCTCGAGTCTTTCATGCCGGCAACCGGAGATTTCAGAAGACCGATTGATATGGAAGTAGGACCGGACGGATCATTCTACCTGCTCGAATATGGTTCTGTATATGGTATTGATAACGTGGATGCACGATTGGTGCGTATAGATTATAACGGTGGCAATCGTAAACCCGAGGCACATATAGCAAGTAATAACGCGGTTGGACTCGCACCGTTGAAAGTAAATTTGAGCAGCAAGCCGAGTGTTGATTTTGATGACGATGAACTTACCTACGAATGGTTGATCGATGGCAAGAAAGTAACAACAGCGAACGCAGAATATACCTTCGAAAAGAACGGAGTCTTTAATGCAGTATTGAAAGTTACAGATCCTTCCGGAGAAACGGATAGCGATACCTTGCAGATTCGCGTAGGCAATACACCGCCTGCCGTAGCTGTTACAACTACCGATAACACCACGTTCTTCTTTGATGACCAGCCGTTGCTATACCAGGTGTCGATCCGCGATAACGAAGACAAAGCTATAGATCCGGCCGGTACATTTATCGCGTTGAAATATATACCGAAAGCCGGACAGCAGATTGGACATCAGCAGATATCTTCCTTCAATCTCGGTAAATCGTTGATGGAGGGAAGTGATTGTAAAGCGTGTCACCAGATCAATGGTAAATCAGTAGGACCAGCGTTCATGGAAGTAGCGAAGAAGTACCAGGCCGATAAAGAGAAGGCGGTGATAAAACTTGCCAACAAGGTAATTACCGGTGGTGGTGGTGTGTGGGGCGATCACGCGATGAACGCACATCCGCAGCTTTCACGCGAAGACGCTTCTGCTATAGTTCGCTATGTTCTTTCACTGAATGATAAACAACAAGCCGCGAGTCTTCCGACATCCGGAACGGTAACATTTAAAGAGCATAAAGATAAAGATGCGCGTGGTCGTTATGCCCTTAGCGCAGTATATACTGACCAGGGGGGTAATGCAGTGCCACTCTCCGGCAGCGATGCACTTATTTTAAGACCTGCGCGTGTACAGGCAGAAGAAGCCGATGTAGTTCGCAACATCCATCGTGATGATAATTACCTGGGCAGCATACATCATAAGTCATTCTTTGTCTTCAGAAATATTGATCTGAAAGGAGTGAAGCAGTTAACCTATCGTTACTCATCAAAAGAAATTGGCGCGACTATTGAAGTGCATGTTAACTCCGTAAGAGGACCGATCATCAGCACTTTGAATTATGAATCTACCGGAGGCTGGGAAAACTATAAAGAAATCACTACTCCTATACAAGATCCGGGAGGAAAGAACGATCTTTACTTTGTATTCAGGAAAGAGCAAGCGCCCAATCACCACATGTTTTCAGTGGACTGGATAGAATTTAAACGATAAACTTTACCGAACTTTAACCAGAAGAAAGATATGAGTCAAAAAACATCACGCAGAAGCGCCATTATGAAAATAGCCGGATCAGCAGCGGTAGCGGCCGCAGGAGTGTCGCTAACCCATCGCCTTGAAGCAGCGGAAGCTGTGCTGGAGGGAAATCTGAAAGGAAAAGTAAATCACTCGGTATGTCGCTGGTGCTATAGCAGTATACCACTGGAAGATCTTTGCAAGGCTGCGAAAAATATAGGGCTTGCTTCGATCGAGTTAACCGGTCCGGAAGAATGGCCGCTGTTGAAAAAATATGGTTTGACATCC
>CAMLLI010000390.1 GCA_946480685.1 uncultured Flammeovirgaceae bacterium
TCCCAATATATACCATAGCCCTTCACGGAGAGAAAAAAAGGAATCACGTCTTCCAGGTTTCCCTGAACCATGTATTTTGTTTGATGGCGCTGATTCATTTTTCCATCGTGGAATTGTCCTAAACCGTAGATCGATTCAGCAGAGTCTAATAAAAATGACTGCGCAACACTAAACGTTTTATTTCCCGCATCGTTGAAGTCCTCAAATGTAGCGGTACTGTTTTCTTTCAACAGCTTTTTACCAGCCGTATTCCGGAAGCTGACAGTTCCTTTTTGTAAATCGAGATCAACTATAATTACTCCGGAAGAAAGTGTAACGATGTTCTTTTCATGCTTTACTGCTACGTTAACATTTTCTGCTGTCTTGATCACCGACAGACTTTTAGCTTTCGAGTCATTGCCCGCAGGCGTTTTCACAACTCGTACAATAGAGGGAGAGTAGAACGTTAACTCGGTAGTGAGAGGATTCGCCGAGCCAACCGTTGCCCGGATACCCGAGGGAATGCGCTCGTATTTCTGAGCATTCGTAAATGTTGCAATCATACAGATCACTGCAACAAGCCTAAGTTTCTTAAACATTTTTAGAGTGAGTTTGATAAAGTTTGTAAACACATTCCTGCAACACAGAAATGTGTTTATATTTATAAATGTAGCAAATACATTTATAAATAAATGTGATCATCGCTTCATCATACTTTTTTATGTCGTAAGCCGGATGAATACAGACTTTATATACCGTCTTTTGAGACGATTGTACCTTTTGAAACGTGCTGCGTCTGATACGTGAGACTTTGCATCCGTGATGCAATCATGGCCTGGTGTGAGGTCAATTTGTACTTCCCCTTGTGATATCGAGTATATTATTTTGAAGGAGTGGTTTGCATGTCTGATCCCGGAGTATGTTTGAAGAAAAGATGAAAGGCGGAACCTTCATCGGGCTTGCTTTCAACTTCAATTTTACCGCCCATCGTAGTCATTTGTGTTTTAACCAGGTATAGTCCCATACCTTTTCCTTCTATATGCAGGTGGAAACGCCGATACAACGTAAAGAGCTTGTCTTTATACAACTCCACGTCCATACCAAGTCCGTTGTCTTGTATCGTCAGTAAAAAGTAATTGCCTTTAATGTCAGAACGTATATGTATAACCGGCTTTCTATCCGGATGACGGTATTTGATGGCGTTGCTGATCAGGTTTAATAGTATACTATCAAAATAAGGTTTCACTGTCCATAGTATAGCACCTTTGGAGAAGTCTTCTGTAAATATAGTTTCGGTGTCCTGTATCTCTTTCTCCAGGTTTATCTTCACAAGGCGCAATTCTTCTTCCAGGTTAATCGGACTGATCACCGAGGTAGAATTTTTCCGTATATCCAGCACGGTGTTGAGATCTTTTACAACGCGATCGAGCTCTTCAGTCGTGAATACAATTTTGCTAACGATCATTTTGGCTTCCTGTAAATCATTATTACAGATATCCAGTATATGGCCGAGGCCCAGTATTCTTGCTACCGGTGCGCGCAGGTTATGCGCAGATATAAAGGCGAACTGTTCGAGTTGCTGATTATATTCAACGAGGTCGCGCGTGCGTTCTTCTACTTCACCTTCCAGTGTTTCGTTTCGTATTGTTATTTCCTTGTTTTGATTCTCAATGATCTCACGGGCTTTTTGCAATTCAAAATTCTGCGCTGCTACTATATCTCGTTGTGCCGAGATTTCTTCCTGGCTCTGAATCAGCTCTTCATTTTGTTGCTCCAGTTCTTCCGTTCGCTTCTGCACCTGCAGCTCTAGGATTTTATTTTGTCGCTGGATGTTACGCACACGTAGCCTGTAGATTGCTAAAGCCACTGCCGTTAACAGAAATATACCCGCCAGTTTTGCCCACCAGGTTCGCCACCAGGGAGGAAGTATACGGATTACCAGGGTAGCGCCCTGTTCATTCCACACACCATCGTTGTTGCTTGCCTTTACTCTGAAAGTATATATATCCGGATCAAGGTTGGTAAACATAACAGACCGCTGGTCGCCTACATAGTTCCAATCGGTATGAAAGCCTTCGAGTTTATAGGCATACTGGTTCTTGGCAGTAGCAGTAAAGTTGAGCGCCACATACTTTAATGAAAAGAAGTTATACTCGGGAGGAAGTGTTATAGTACTTGTTTCACTGATCTGTTTTTGTAGTATACCACCAGGGTCGCCCGGTCTGACAGGCTCATTGAGAATGCCCAGTTCACTAATGAAAACCCGGGGCGCAAAGGGGTTGTCGCGTACACTGTCCGGGTTGAAAATAGTAATGCCTTTGCCTCCGAAAAGGAAATCGTTGTTTTCATAGCGCAGGCATGCATTTGCTTTATAGTCATTACTGGGCAGGCCATCGGCTACATCGTAATTTCGAAACTCACCTGTACCCGGATTGAACCGCGATATACCAGCTGACGTGCTAAGCCACAGGTTGCCGGCATGATCTTCAAGTATAGCCTGGATCATATTATTGCGTAATCCATCACGCGTGGTATATCTTCTTTTGAACTTACCATCGATCAGAAGATGCAGACCTTTTCGGGTACCAACCCACAGACGACCCTTCGTGTCTTCATATATACTGGTACATAAACCTCCGACTTGTACAGAATCGGAGTGTGTTGCCGTTTCGAACCTGTTCAGTTTTTTGTTTACCGGATCATACAGCAGTAATTCCTCAATAGTGCCTACCCATATATTCCCTTTTTTGTCTTCATATATAGTATGTATATAGTTGTTGAATTCAAATTGTTTTTCACGGATACAAGTAAAAGCTCCGGCCTGTTCATCGGTGAGTACATTCAGGCCACCATAAGTACCGGCCAGTATCTCCTGCGTTTTACCGGATTGTGATATCGCAAATACATTGGCATCGGAAATCGTTCCGTTACCTTTTTCGTCAGGCATATAATGGATAAAGCTGTCATGCTCTTCATCGTAGCGATTGAGACCACCTCCCCAGGTACCTACCCAAATGCGATGCTGGCGATCTTCATAGATAGCGAGCACGGGATTGGCTCCCAGGCTTTCTTTTGCCGAAGTATGTTTGTAGTATTTTATACCGTTAGCGGACTTCATGATCAAACCGCCTTCCGTACCAATCCACAGACGTTTTTTCGAATCAAGTATAATTGCTTTTACATTACTATTTTCCATGGGTATATCTACCTGCATGAATTTCTCATGTAACCTGTCTACAGCCGCGATGCCATTGGAAAATGTACCCACCCACACGCGTTCCTGCCGGTCTTTGTAAAGTGCATGAATAGAATTGTCCGGCAATGATTCCGGATCATGTTTATTGGCTTGAAACGTTAGTAATTCGTTGGTGAGCGTGTTGAGTCTGCAGAGTCCTCCGTTTTCGGTGCCAACCCAAAGGTAATTTCGATCTATACAAAGCGTGAGAACGGCTTCTATAGGCAATGCGGGATCGGATGTTGATGTATATAGTATATATTTATTGCGCGGGACATCATATTTTAGTAATCCGCCACGAGCTGCGATCCACAGATTATCAGAACGATCTTTTACTGCGCGCTGAAGATTTATAGGTGTGCCTTGTCGGCGAATATAGTTCTCCTTGACATTCCAACGGAAGAGCCCGATGCCGCGGATACCTACCCAGAACTCATGGTCAGAGATCGGAATGAATGCATGCACGGGGTTTCTGGAATTAAGAAGGTTATAGTATCGGCTACGGCCTGTTCTCTTATTTATTTGTTCAGCAAAAGCCTTGTCATGACGCAAGCCAGCAATCCATACACTTGAATCATTTTCGTGGAACTCGGTTACCTCGCAGTCGAATGAGTAATGCGACAGTCGCTTAAAATTATCCTGCTCACGATTATATATATGAAGGCCACCACTGCTTGTGCTGATCCATAAAACACCACGACTGTCTTCGAACAACCGGAGAATAACATTTTTCAGAAGACTTGTTGTATCATCAGGATTATTACGATACACCGTAACTTCATAGCCGTCAAACCGGTTCAGGCCATCTTCTGTACCGATCCACAAAAAGCCGCGTGAGTCTTGCAAGACGCATGATACGTGGGGATTGGACAATGCAGCCGCGATTCTTGAGAACTTCACTTTTTCCAATGGCGATTGCGGAAATGCTTTGTATACCAGAGAGGAGCAAATCAAAAGGGCATATAGAACTTGGTTCTTGAACATAGCGTGTTACAGGGCTACAGCTGATAATATACACATTTCACAGAAGAATTCTTAGGGATTCAATCAATGAAACTTCGAGCGCCTGTAGGTTACATTTTTATTTTTCGCGTAGCATACGTCAAGTGGGAGGGACGTTAAAAATGGCAGCGCTAAAAGGTATATATTAAAAAAGCAGCGTGCTATAGCTGCTTTTACAAAACATGTATATATACTTCTGGTAACTTGAAATTACTTGTTGAGCTCTTCTGCCAATCCAACAAGAATGCCCTCTGTTCCACGAATGTAGCAGAGCCGATACACATTCTCATATTGAACCACTTCTCCTACGAGCTGCGCGCCATGCCTGATGAGTCTGGCTACCAATTCATCAAGGTTGTTAACGGTAAACATGACACGCAGGTAGCCGAGTGCATTGACAGCAGCAGTCCGGTGATCGGATATAGTGGGAGGCGTGAGAAATCGTGAAAGCTCCAGGCGGCTGTGTCCATCGGGAGTAACCATCATGGCAATCTCAACAGACTGAGTGCCGAGTCCAGTAACGCGTCCAGCCCATTCACCTTCAACCATGCCTCGCCCCTCTAGCGTCAGACCTATTTCTTCAAAGAAAGAAATGGCGTTGTCGAGCGATTCCACAACGATGCCAACATTGTGCATTTGTAATAATTTACTTTTTGCCATAAGTTTTGTCATGTATATCAAATGAGAAGAGGCCTAAGATTATATCAGTCCTTGTTATATATACTATATACTTTGTTGACGGCATTTTACTTCACGCTTATAAATCGCCTACAGTATCTTCTCACAAAGATTACTTAATCCATTCCTCCTTTAAAAGGCCCGTTATTATCTCGTCTTTTAATTCCCCATCAGCCAAACAAAAGAATTTTTTGCGTCTTTTCCCTTCGATTTTAGACCCGAATTTTTCCTGTAGAAATTTTGAAGAATCATTTCCATCGAAAAATCCGTTTTCCAATCTTCGTAACCCCAGTTCTTCAAACGAAAATCTTATTTTTTCAGCAAAAGCTTCTTTT